>CAIYSA010000499.1 GCA_903928655.1 uncultured Bacteroidota bacterium | reverse complement strand
GTGATTTCTAGATCCTTGTAATTGTAATTCGTAAGTAGCATTTAAAGCAGTTAAGTTTGTAGAAACTTTTCCTAAAGAATCACCAATTGAAGTACTTGCATCATTTGAAGAAGCAAGACTAGCCATTGATTCAGCTGCTTTACTGTAAGTATCAGCTAAATTAGAAACTTTTTGAGAAGCTGATTTTACGCTATCAACATATTCGTTTGTAGCTAAATGTGCATTTGATAAATCACCCATTTTTGAAGCGTTATCACTTAATGAACGCATACCTAAACCTAAACTTTCGATTAATTCAGGGCCAATTTTTGCTTCAGCTAACATATTGTCTAATTGAGCTGATAGAGGTAAATTACTTTGATCAGATTCGTGCTCATCATCATGACCACCCATTCCACCTAATTCAGGGTATGGTAATGTCCAATCATATTCTTCGTGCGGAATATCTAAACCAAATAGGATAAATAAAATTGCTTCAGTTCCAAGACCAGCAATAAGTGCAATATCGCAACCAGGCCAGTGCATGATTTTAAATAAAGCTCCAACAATTACAATCGACGCACCAAAACATGATGCTAAGTGTAAATACTTTTTAAAACCGGTTACTTTAGGGAGTTTGCTCATAATTGTTTAGTTTTTAGTGTTTGTTTAGTTTAGTTTAGTGTTTGTGTTTGTGTTTCAGGTTTTTGTGTTTGTAAATAATAAATTATACATTTTGTATTGTTAAAACAAAAATATTATTTATAATGTATATTATCTGTTAAATTTCGTCTCCTTTTGATCGACCTAAATAAGTCATAACATTACGGAATCCTATATAACATTTAGCGGTATCTTGATATTCATAAGTACGAGAACTTACTTGTAAGTAATAACCTACATCTTTCCAAGAACCACCACGAATTACCTTGCGTTTTAATACATTAGCATCTTTATCTGCTGCTTCGTATACATAATCAGGGTTTAAGTCATGTGCAAAATCATAAGAAGATTCATCAAACGCATTACTTGTCCATTCAGAAACGTTACCAGCCATGCAATATAAACCATAATCGTTAGGGTTATACGAATAAATATATACAGAGTGGAAACCACCATCATCAATATAAGAACCACGCATTGGTTTAAAGTTACCTAAGAAACAACCTCTAGCATTACGAATATATGGGCCTCCCCAAGGATATGGAGATAAATCATTGCCACCACGAGCAGCATATTCCCACTCAGATTCAGTTGGTAAGCGGAAATCATTTACAATTGATTGATCTGTTCCAATTAAAAAGTTATTTAATAAATTAGATCTCCAAATACTAAAAGCGCGAGCTTGTTTCCAAGTTACACCA
Organism: uncultured Bacteroidota bacterium; assembly: GCA_903928655.1. Classification (GTDB taxonomy): domain Bacteria; phylum Bacteroidota; class Bacteroidia; order B-17B0; family Aurantibacillaceae; genus UBA4416. The sequence continues at coordinate 1,418 of CAIYSA010000499.1, read as the reverse complement.
ACTACTGGATAATCATCATAAGCTGGATGCCAAAAGTACATATTAGTCATTGGCTCATTAAATGAATACGTAAAATCATGCACCCAAGCTAAAGTATCAGGATAAACATTAATTACATCTTTCAAAATAAATACAGAGCGATCAACGCTTTTACGTTCACGTGCTCTGTAATTACCTCCTGAAACAGATTCAATATCGTTAATATCATAAGTTCCTAAAGTTTTAGGGTCTTTACCTGGGTCTCCAACAGGATTAGAAATAGTGCCCGGAACACCATTAACTCCATCATTTAAATGAACACCATTAATATATTCAGCTTTTTTGTATTCATGAGTTGCATCCTGAATATCTGGAGATTTTTGAGGTAAAAAACGGTTATATTTTGAAGCGGCTAAACGAATATCGATTCTATAGTATTCATAATTTAATTTACGCGTATCAATTTCTTTACGGTTATAAAAACGTTCTCCTTCGGGTAAATAAAGTGGCTGTAAGTCTAAACGATAATCTTCATCATCACTATTCCATTTTATCTTTGTTGCCCAATTAATATACGGGTCTTGTAAATTAACATCTCCTTTATAAACAGGAAACATAGATAAGAAATCTTCTTGAGATGTTTGAAATTCTTCAGCATCAGGACCAGAACCATTTGCTAATAATTTACGAGCAATAGAATCACGAACCCAATAAACAAACTGACGGTATTCATTATTTGAAATTTCAGAATCATCAATGTAAAATGCCTGAACAGAAACCATTTTTGAATGGGCTGTATGCGCCATAGTAATTTCTTCATCACTTGGCCCCATATGGTAACTACCCATTGGAATATAAAGTGTTCCAAATGGATCTGGTTGAAACCATTTTTCGCGACCTTCAACTCCAACTAATTCGCCTACCTTTTTGTTACACCCAGTAACAATGGCAACAAATGAAGCTAATACAATTAATTTTTTCATAGTGCTTTGTTTAGTTTTTTTGCTTTAAAGATTTTATTTCTAATTTCTTTTTCTGCGTCTTTTAGTTTATAATCCCAATACTTTATTTAGATACATTTTAGTTTATTAACAACTTATTAACAAAATAATTAAAGTTTGTAAGGGACTTTAACGTGTTTTTTTTTTAAAGGTTACAAATTAATCTAAAAATCTTGCGTTTTGGTAACTAGTAATTTTAACTTTCTTCTTAACATTAAAGCAATATCCTAACATAACTTCATGTGTTCCAGAACTATATCCCTTAATTTTTGATGTTGTTAAATCATAAGAATAACCAATTTTTAAGCTTTTATCTTTTAAGAACTTAGCTCCTAACATTGGAGCAATAGCATCTTGCATACGATAAGTAATACCGAACCAATATGTTTTATCATACATATAAGTTACATTCAAATCTAATTGGGTAGAAGCTCCATC
>CAIYSA010000498.1 GCA_903928655.1 uncultured Bacteroidota bacterium | reverse complement strand
TTGTTCGTATTAATTAGTAATGATCTTAGGGAAAAGAGGGAGGAGGCACAGGGGGAGGAGGCAGGTGGTCGCGGTGGGGTGGGGGGGGGGGGAGAGAGAAGGAACGCATGAGAGCAGGAGGAGGAGCCACCACCACCAGCAGGACGAGGAGGAGAACAACAACACGACCAAGAAGAAGGACAAGACTTCTCACATGAAGGTGTTGAAGGTGATCAAGATGGAGGTGATGATGGTGTCAAATATGGAGAACAGGAAGACGAAGAACAGGGAGATGAAGCTTAAACTACTATTGAATTATATGTGTATCCTTTTCGATACACATATAATATTCCTATTTGGAAACAATATACGTATAAAAATAATTTCAACCATAACAAATTCAAAACTTGAAAATTTAAAAAAATGTAAGCAAATTAAATTTGTAACTTTTATGTATTTACCTAACCAGCCAACACCCATAAAAATTATGGGTGATAGTTATTTAGAATTAATTTTAAGTGCTAATGTTAATTATTCTGTAAAGGTAAAATAATGAAAAGTATTATTGTTTTTTGTCTTTCATTAGTTTTTTTTTCTTTTTATGGTCAATATAATTCCGAGTTTTTGAGTTTCGAAAATCGGGGAAGATCCATTGCAATTAATGGTGAATATGAATTTGGATCTAATGGAATCTATAATAGTTTATTAAATAAATTTATTTTCGGAGGTTATATTGATAAAAGCACAAAGGATGCTTCGAATTCAAAAATGTATAATACCAGTGTTTTGGGAGCTAATATGAATTATAATATTTCAGCTTTTTTTGGCAGAAAAGCAAAGTACTCTTATTTAATTGGTTTTAAAGATCACCGAATTTTTAACTCAACGTTTACAAAAGATTTTTATCAGTTATTATTTTATGGAAATAAACCATATTTAAACGAAACAAAAAATCTTGGAGGTACAACTATTAATTCAATAAGATTTCAAGAATTAAAATTTGGTTTTATATGGCACCAAATAGATTCAACCGCTAAAGTTGGTGTATCAGTTTCTATTCTTAAAGGACAAAATTTATTTTATGTAAGAACTAAAGATGGTTCCTCATTATATACTAATAATGACGGGACAGAATTAATTTTCGATTCAAAATTTAATATGGCATTTAGTGATACAAGTCATAAAAATAATCCATTAGCTTTTTCTGGCATTGGTGCTAGTGCTGATATTTTTTTTGAAACACCTTATAAAAGTATGTTTGGAAAAGGAAGTGTACTTACTGTTAATGCAAATAATTTAGGGTTTATTCATTGGAATGATAATAGTATACAATATAGCAGTGATTCTGTTTTTAAATTTAATGGATATCATATTGATAACCTATTAGATTTGAAAGATTCAACATTGTCAACTATTAATCAAAATAGTATTATTCAAAAAACAAGTAATGCTCATCGAGAATCATTTAATGTAAATATCCCTGCTAATTTATTAATTATAAATAAAATAATCGTAACAAATAAATTTGCGTGGAGTATTGGATTTAGATATTTATTTAGTTCAAATTTTAAACCTTATGGTTTTATGGATTTTGAATATAAGTTTACTCCAAAAATAACCTCTGCTTTGCATTTGGGATATGGTGGTTATTCAAGGTTAAATGTTGGATTGGCATTTATGTATAATACAATAAATTGGTATTTAAAAGTTGGTAGTAATAGTATTCAAGGATTTATTTTGCCAAAAAAAACTTTTGGACAAGGTGCATTTATTTCGCTTGCTCGTAAATTTTAAAAATAAATAAAAATACTTTCAAGTAAGATTGAAAAATTAACTTTAATTAAAAACAAGTAGCAATGAAATATCTTTTTATTTTTTTTAGTGTGATTTTTTATTTTAAAAGTATTGCCCAAGCTCCTTCAAAATTTTACCAACGTTTTGGTGGAAATGGTTATGATGTTGGTTATGATGTAAAACAAACACTTGATAGTGGTTATATTATTACTGGCTCTACTAGTAGCATTGGTGCAGGTAATACGGATATGTATTTGGCCAAACTTGATAAAATGGGGCAAATCAAATTTCAAAAAACATTTGGAAATTATAATAACGAAACAGGTAAAAGTGTCATTCAATTAATTGATTCTAGTTATGTTATTCTTGGTTATACTAATTCAACTGGTTTTGGTGGCTATGATATTTATCTAGTGAAGGCAGACAAAACAGGTGCTTTAATTTGGCAAAAAACTTTTGGAGGAGTAGATTGGGATTTTGGAAATAGTATTAAACAAACTACTGATGGTGGTTATATTATTACCGGTTCAACATACAGTTTTGGGAGAGGTAATGCAGATGGCTATGTTATTAAAACAGATGCTTTAGGTAATGTTACTTGGTCAAAAACTTATGGTGGAGCAAATGATGATGAATTTAAATCTGTTATTCAAACTTCAGATGGTGGTTATGCTTTAACTGGTTATACAAAAAGTTATTTAGATCCATTAGGTGATGCTTGGTTATTTAAATTAAATAATTTAGGAGATTCAATAAAATCATTTTCTTATAATTTTGGTTTAAATGATTGCTTTAATGATATTATTGAGTTAGCAACTGGTGAATATGTTACAGCAGGATATTCTACAATAAATATTATACAGAAAATGGATGGAATTTTTCATAAAATAAGTAGTTCTGGAACTATTTTACTTCAAACTATTGAAGGGCAATCAGGTTCAGACGAACAATTTTATAAAGTTGGATTATCAAATTCTTCGTTTGGTGTTTATACAGTTCTAGGTAATACTCATGAGAATGGAACTACATTCAAGACAGATGTGAAATTTTTGCTTCTTAGTGCTTCAGGTGGTTATGTAAATGGAGGTTCTGTTGGTAGTTATTTTGATGATGAATGTTTCAGTTTTTGTTTAACCAATGATAATGCAAAAGGATATGCAGCAATTGGTTATACTAATAGTTTTGGAAGTGTTTTGTCGGACTTTTATTTAATTAAATACGATTCATTATTATCAATTGGAATAAATATGACATCGGTTTATGAAAATATTCTAGTAAATCCTAATTTGAGTGTTTTTCCAAATCCATTCAAGAATTCGATTCAATTAAAATTAAATGGAATAAAAGCAAAAAGTTTGAACATTTATTCTATACAAGGTGAAGAAGTATATTTTAGTGAATTAAATGTTACTTCAAATAAATTAGATTTAGGGTTTTTACAAAATGGTATTTACATAATTTGCATAACGGATATGAATGGAATTAAAGTCTCCTCAAAAATAATTAAATGTAATGATTAATATAAATATCGATAAAAAAACAAACTTTATTCTATTTTGCATTGTCTTCATTTCTGTCTGCCTATTTTTAAATTATCAAACCTATTTTTTTTTAAGTCCTAGAGGAATTCATTTTATTAGACAGACAGATAGTTTGTCTTTTATTAATTATTATTGCAAAACAGGATTTAATTTTTTTAATATAGGAAACTTAAATTTATATAATTCCACAGGGAAAACGGCCTGTGAGTTCCCTTTGATTTATTATATTGTTGCATTAGTTACAAAAACAGGGATTAAAAGTCACCTTATTTTGAAGTTTATTCATATTCTTATATTTTTTCACACAACATTTTTCCTATTAAATTTTTTAAAAAGAACATTAAGTCTTATTAATTCATATGCCATTGTTTTTCTTGTTTTTTCATCAACTATTAATCTATTTTATGCACTAAATTATATTCCAAACTATATAGCATTGTGTTTAACAATTTGTGCTTTAATTAATTTTTTAAGTTTTTTAGAATCGAATAATCCATTTGAATTTAAATTGTCAATTTTGTTTTTTCTTTTTGCAAGTTTATTAAAAGTGACATTTGCTATATATCCTATTGGCTGTCTGAT
>CAIYSA010000497.1 GCA_903928655.1 uncultured Bacteroidota bacterium | reverse complement strand
TGGAAAATTCCTTTGGATTTTCTTGCATTGTTTTTATAATCCGTGTATTCCAAAACAAAGTAATAAACGCCATCTGCTGCTTCTCCTTTTTTAGTTGTTCCATCCCAACCGCCATTTATTCCATCCCATTCATATACTTTAATTCCCCAACGGTCAAAAATAAAACAACTTAAAGTTTTAATACCGTCTGTTTTTATTTTAAACACATCATTTCTAGAATCTCCGTTTGGAGTGAAAACGTTAGGGGCAACAAATGAAGCTTCATTAACAATATTAAAACACTTAAATGTTGAATCTCTACAACTAATGTTTTTTGCTATTAATTTTATGCAACAATAACCAGTATCTTTTGCTAAAAATAGTTGATTAGTTAAAATTGATGATGTGCCATCACAAAAATCCCATTCGTAATTACTAGCACCAGTACTTGCATTAATTAAGGTTAATAAATTATCCTTAATTACGAATTGCTCATCTATACCTGTATAATCAGTAAATAAAGGATTTATACTTAAGGTTATTACAGATGATAAAACATGGCAAGAACCAATATTTCCAGAAACTGAATATGTTTGAGTAGTAGATGGAGCTACAACCTGACTAATAGTATTAACACTATTTGACCAAGTATATGATGCTGCACTACTTATACCGGCATTTATTGTATTTGGTTTATTGGCACAACTTATAATTGTTGAAGTATAAACAGTTAAGGTATTTACAGAAACACTTGCTACTAAGCTTGAACTACAAATACTATTATAACCAGTTACAGTATAATTCGAACTTGTTAAAGGAGATGGATTGATGTTTGATGTTGTTTCGCCTGTATTCCAAGAATAAGATGTTGCGCCACTAACTGATAGTGTAGCTGTTTCCCCCGCGCATATTGTTGGAGAATTTACTGAAATTACAGGAATATTAATTACCGTAACTGTTATAATACTTGTATTTGTGCAGCCGCTTATACTTGTGCCTGTTACTGTATACGTTGTTGTGACTGTAGGAGAAAATGCCACTCCATCTGTTATTCCTCCAGTCCAAGAATAAGTTGAACCTCCCGTGCCGCTTAAAGTTGTTGAGCCTCCCATACAAATAATTGAGTTGGATGCAATTGCGGAAATTGTAGGAATTGAATTTACAGTAACCTCTACAGTTTCGGTGCCAACGCAGCCAGCTGCCGATGTTCCACTCAAAGTATAAGTTGTGGTTAACGATGGGGTAACACTAATTGATTCTGTATTTATACTTCCTGGCATCCAAGTGTATGTTGCTGCACCACTACCTAAAATAGCAGCACTTTCCCCATTACAAATACTTGAAGGTAATGGAACTAAAGAAATTGTAGGTGTTGGATTTACTGTCACTTCAACTGTTTCTGTACTCGTGCAACCAGCATTTGATCCACTTAAAGTATAACTTGTAGTTACCGAAGGAGTAACAACAATTGATTCTGTATTTATGCTTCCTGGCATCCAAGTATAAGTTGTTGCGCCTCCTCCTAAAATGGCAACACTAGCTCCATTACATATACTAGTTGGTGATGCAATTGCTGTAATGGTTGGAGTTATGCAACAATTGTAATACATATAAATTCTACCAATTGAACCAGAAACCTCTGACCAGATTGGCAAAGGCCAAGTAGCTAATGTCCCAATACAATTTTGCGTACCACTTCTTTGTAAAGTGGTAGTAAAACCCATTATTGATGTTAATACATTTGGATTTCCATAACTATTAATACAAGCAGTTGATCTAGTTCCATATATACCAATAATATCTCCAGCTGCTATAGGAATACTGCATGAAAGGGTAGTTGTAGATGCTACGCCTGACGCAGTAAATAATGTTGTATAAAGCAAAGTAGTTGCAGCAAAAGCAGGAGGAGCTCCAGCAGTGAAACGAACAACTCTAATATCTTGAGTTCCTGTACTGGCATCTGTAGGAATAAATAATCCACACATATCAAAGGATACTGGTGCTATAAAATGATAACCTCTTGTTGCGCCAGAATAAGTTGTAATTTGAGGACCTACAGACATTAATGTCTGTGATTTACTGATAATAGTAAAGAATGAAAGTAAAATCAATAATGTTTTTTTCATAATTAAATTTTTAAAATTCTTGTACAATGTCTTTTCGATGTTTAAATGTAGAAATAACTAAAGCTTGATTTGATTCTATCCAAATTTTAATTTTCCTTGTAAATTCATCATTAATTTTTGCACCTTTTAATAGTTTTGGAAAACTTTCATTATCAATAATTGCTTTCACATCTTCATTACTAACACTTGGGTTAGTTAAACTATTATATATTAAATTATAAACTTTATCAAAATCATAAGTAAAGCCATGAGGTTCGTCACTTAAAGCAACAATTTTTTTATCAGTTTGTGAAAACACTGAAAATTGTAAGCATAAAATGAATGTAGTGATTAATAAAAAGGATTTTTTCATAGCAAATGAGTTTAATAGAATTTTGATAAACCAATATAGATATTACAATCAATTTAATTGAATAGACCTATTAAACAATAGTTATTGCTTAGTGAATGCGACTTTTTATTGAGTAAATAGTAATTAATTAATAGTTGATTTATTTTCTAAATTGTTTGTAATTATCATGATTTGGAATTTAATGGCAAAGAATAACTAATTATGATTTTTAAACTAATAATAAATTAATGACTAGTTTTATTCAAATTTATCAATATGCCAGCATATATAAGTATAAGCAATAAAGAAAAAAATTGGTTAAAAAAATTGTTAGAAGAACAATTTCAAATTAGCATAAACAATAGCTACGCTTGTAAACAACTTAGTATTTTGATTTCAAAAAACAATCATTATTTACTAAGTTACAATACGCTAAGAAGATTATTTGATATTGTTGATTCTAAAAGTAAACCATCTGAATATACTTTAAATATTTTAGCAAGTAGCGTTGGTTTTGTTTCTTATTCTGATTTCAAAACTTATATTTATAAGTTTGATACAGACATTATCAATGAATTGATCATTACATTTTATGAACAAAAAAAAATCGATACACCATTGATTATGCATTATTTTCAAAACTTTATTGCCCCCAGTTGGCAGGAAGTTTATCAACTAAAAAACATAGTCGATTTATGTATTAAAACATCCAGCATTGTTTGTTTAAAAAGTATTGTCCATATTCCTTTTAACCCAAAAACGGAAGAGTTTCTTGAAAAATTCACTATTTGTTTTCAGGAGTTATATTTTCAAGCGAGAGATGGAAATAAAAAACTTAATCATTTTATTTTAGTGAATATTCCTACTTCTGAAATTTTGCAAAGAATTTTACTTCAAGTTTATATCCGTGAAGATCAATTAACAAGTTTTTGGGGAGGTTGGATTGAAAGTGCTACTTTAGGTTTAGTTGAAGATATGCCCGTTTTTAAAAACATATTTT
>CAIYSA010000496.1 GCA_903928655.1 uncultured Bacteroidota bacterium | reverse complement strand
TTCATTTGGAATGTTTTTGTTTTGAAGAACATAGATGTAGTTATAAGCTAATGTATAATTGCTTTTAATTAATTCTAAGTGATTCTCTACATCTGATTTTGTACTGAACGTACAAAGTAATTGTGTCTTCATTATTTCTTACTTCCTCTATTATTTATTTTAGCATCCATTTCTTTACAACTATTTTCAAATTCTTTTGCTGGTGTACATTCTAATGAAACTGAACCATTATACCCAACCCCTTTTTCTCTCATTTGAATATTAGCAATTTTTAATGGTTTTGTGTTTGCACCTTTAGCAGAATATACTAATGATGCTACACCATTTGTAATCTTTATACTTAAAAATTCTTTAACATCATCCCAATTTGTCGTTCCAAACATTTCTTGCATATGCTTTTGTGTAACATACATACTATCAATTTGCATATTTTCTACTCCCTCTACCAAAGCCCTAACTGGAATTGCTTCTTGTAATTTTTTTAATAACATACCCTGAAATTCTTTATTGGTTGCCATTTTCTTTGCAGATTGTTCAATAAAATCATATGTTATTTGTTTGTGTGAATCTAACCATTTATCACCACCTTGATATGCACCCATCATTTTATGATAAACCATTACTGCTTTCTTAAAATTCTTTGCACCACCACCTACAAATTTAGCTAATTCATTTACATCAATTTTTTGTGTTTTACTCAAATATTGTGCAACTTGTTTAGCTAATGCTGCTTCATTTGCATCCATATTATACGGGTCATTTTTTTTACGGCCCATACAATCTTTAAGAATTTTATTAACATCTTTTGAAGGAATTTCTCTAATTGATAAACAACCTGTTTCTGCACTCTTAAATTGTGCATCTTGTAATTCTTTATTACTAACCGGTGCCTTTGAAAGTGCTTTTTGATTTAATGTTCTTAATTCTTCTAATTCTTTTTTACCAAATCTAGGGTCTTTAGCTTCTGCCAATCTTGCCAATTCATTTGCTCTTCTTTCATTTTCTTCACCTAAAGTATAATACCAGTTAGATGCTTCACCTAATCCTGCGTTTAATAAAAAAATTGCCCAATCTTTTTTACAACTAATTTCTTCGTTATATATTTTGCCACCTACTTTAATTTGTGCATTCATATCGGTTGAATCACCTTTGGAATTATAATCAATTCCTAACGATTCTTGCTGTGCTTTAACATCCCAAGTAGTACCAGTTACTTCCCAATTATTTTTACCATACTTAGTATTCATATTAACAATAAATGCATCATGTGCACCGGACATTTCTTTAATCCACGATTTATCTAAAATTGGAACACCACCAGCTGCTTCAATATCTGTTGCATTTTTTAATAAACTATTTAAAAATTCAGTTCTTGCTGCAATACCTTGTTCCGTTGGTGGAAAACAAAATGCAGCTTGCATTGCTAATTCATTTGCTTGAGCAGAAATTTTACCAGCACCATATTGATCTGTAATTATACTAATTGCTGGTTCATATTCACCTTGCTTAGACATTTTCATAATACTTTTTAATGCCTCATATCCTGCTGGTGGTAATTTTGCTTTAAGTAATGAATCTGAACTTTTAGGAAACTCATATTTTGTAACTATTGCCTTTGGATATTTTTTCTTAAAGTTACTTGCTGCTTGCTCGGGTGTTATTTTACTTTTTGGTAAATATTTTAATCTATTAGTAGCTTTTTGTTGGTCAACTTCTTTAGACCCCTTTGTACCATATCTATTTTTTGGTGCGGCAACTACTACTCCTTTATTTACATCTGCTTCTTTAGGTTGTTGTGTTTGCGTTTGTGTTTTTTCTTTACCTTTTTTAGCATCAACTGCTTTTTGTAATTGTTTTACTTTTGCAAGTTGTGCAGGAGTTGCTTTTGATTGTGGTTTTTTTGGTGTAGGTGCTATTGGTTTTTTAGTAAGCGTAGGTTGTTTTGGTGTAGGTTGTCCCTTTTTACCAATTTTTACAGGTGGATTTACTGGTACTAATTTACCATTTGTATTTCTATATGTAATAGTATCTCCACCTTTAGGTCCATATGCATTACCACCTTTACCTTCTAATCCTTTATCATGTGCTTGTTTAGTAACTTTAGCATTAGCATCTGCATTCTTTTTTGTAGGTGCTTTTTCTAATGTAAATTTCTTTGGTGCTAAACTAATAGCTTCCATTAATTCAATATCCGTAAATGCACTTGCACCGAATTGTTCTAATACACTT
>CAIYSA010000495.1 GCA_903928655.1 uncultured Bacteroidota bacterium | reverse complement strand
TTTATTAAAATATAATTTTTTAAATAATTAATACGCCAAGCTTGATTGGCTTTTGCATTTAAACTTTCCACTATTGGTTTATCATCTGTGTTTACTAATTCATTATCAATAATTGAAAACGATGGTAATTCATAATTTAATGTAGTTGGTATTTTTTCTAAACTCGCAAAAATCAAAAGATTGCGATAGTTTGGGCCAACTTTATCAGCACAGACTTTTAAATTAAAACCACTTTTTTTAAACGTCGCTAATAAACATTGTGTTCCCTTGCCAATTTCACCATCTAAATAACCATGATTGTTTATAGCAACTACTGCATTTGGATTTAACATTCCTTTAAGTAATTTTAAACTTTCCATTGTAATTAAATAAGATGGCTGTTCTTCTGCTTTGTAAATGTCAATCAATACTAAATCAAATTTAGATTTGGAAGTATTTATGTAGGATCTTCCATCACTGCAAATTGTAGAAACAGATTTATCTAAATAAAAATATTTTTTTGCGATTTCAATAACTCTTTCATCAAATTCTACTCCTGTTACTTCATATCCATTTTTAACTAATATATTTGATGCTAATCCACCTCCTAAACCTAAAACCAGAGCTTTCCCTTTTTTAAAATAGCATAAATTGCTTTCAAAAATTGAAAGATATTTAGACTTATATTGTTTAGATTTTATGTCCATTTCTGATTGAATAATATTATTTATTATTAATCTTCTAGTTATACCTTTAGAATCAAGGTATTCATCTTTTACTTCTATTTTACCTAGTATGCCATCAATTTTATAAATACAGTTTTTGTCTTTGGGGAAACTTTTAAAGCTGATTAAAGAAATTGATATAATGAAAATTAAAAATAATGTCGTTTGCTTACCACTTTTTTTTTTAATTAATAATAAACTCACTAATCCTAAAATAAATGAAAAAAACAAGAGTGTATATGAAATGCCAAAATTTGGAATTAAATAAAAACCACATAAAAATGTGGCCAGAATTCCACCTAATGTTGAAATCGCATAGATATTACCTGAATTTGAACCACTTTTATTTGCATCATTAGTCAATAATGAAATAAGTAAAGGTGAAGTTGTTCCCATTAATAACATACTCGGAAAAATAACAAAAACAACACTAAATATAACAGCTGGAATTAATGGCAAATAATATGCAATGGTGAAAATATATTTTGATAAGTAAGGCATTAAAGACAAATAACAAAATGCTAGCAGTAAAATATAAAAAAGTATGGATTGTTTATTTTCTTTTCGACTTAATATTCCGCCAATAAAATAGCCACTTGCTAAACCTCCTAATGTAATTGCCATTACAGAACTCCATACATACAAACTACTTCCAAAATATGGTGCTAGCAATTTTGCACCGCAAATTTCAGTTGCCATTACTGTTGCACCTTCAATAAATGAAATTATAAAAAGTTTGTTTTTAAAATTCATTTGAGTTTAACTAAATATACATTGAAGTGTCTTCTCCTGCCGATGAACTATAACCTAATCGTTTGCCAGTTCTTAAATTGATACTACTGATTTTTTCTTGAATTTCTCCTACAGTAACCTCCTTAATTGAATCATACGGAGGAGTATATAAATCAAATGAAATTGCAAAAATAATAAGTTCATTTACAACTTCCATTAATTGTTGTTTTGTAATTGGTTCAAATGAAAACATGGAATATTTTATCCCCAATGTTCCTTTTGCCTCAATAAAAAAATGATTTTCTCTATTAATAAAAATTCTGCAAACTAAATAGCCTAAATCTTCCGAACGATTATATTTAAAAGAATCTGCTAAAAAATTATATACATTTATTATTCCGCAATATGAATTGTATTCATTTTGTTTTACATAACTTGTTTTAAACATAGAATGCGTCTTTTCAAATTCGAAAACATTTGAATGCATAAAAAACTCTAACATATCTCCAGCAACTTTTAATTGTGTTGATTGTGTGCTTGTACCAGACACATCAATACTAATTCGTTTGTCAATTCCCTTTACATCAGAAATTAAAGAATTTGAAATTTCATTAATACATTCTTTTAAAAGTTCGAAAGTTGCAATCGTATTTTTAAAAACATCTTGTTTCATAACCGATTTTTCGGTTAAGAGTTTTATTATTTTAGCCTTTTGTAATTCTAATGCTTCTTCCATTCTTTTATTTGTAAGTATTTATATCTAGAGCTTCGTACAAGGTACGATGTATTTTTCCTCGTATTCCTAGTTTTGCTAATTTATTTTCATCAGCACTTGGATAAACCCTATTCGACAAAAATACAAAAACTAATCCATTTTCAGGGTCTGCCCATGCAAAAGTACCGGTAAACCCACTATGCCCAAAACTTTTTAAGCTACAAGATTTAGTTACTGGACTTTCTTTTGATTCATCAAATTCCGGTTTATCAAAACATAATCCTCTTCTATTGTTTTGATATTGCGATGTAGTAAATTGTTTTATAATTATACTATCTAAAAACTTTACACCACCATATTCTCCTTTGTTTAAAAGCATTTGCATAATAATAGCAACATCATTTGCATTTCCAAATAAACCTGCATGTCCCGAAACGCCTCCTAATAGGGCTGCTCCTTGGTCGTGAACATATCCTCTAATTTGTTGTTTTCTGAAATTTTTATCAAGTTCGGTTGGTGCAATTTGGCTTGCTGGATATTTGGTTAATGGTAAATACATTAATCCTAAATTCATTGGTTTATAAAACTGATTGTAAACATAATTATTTATGGATGTTTTAGTAAGTCGTTCAATTAATATTTTCGAAAAATAATAACCCACATCACTGTAAACATATTTACCAGTTTCTTCAAGTTTGCTATTTATAATTTGCTTATAAATAGAATCGTTAAAATCCTTAACTACGTATAAGTTTTTTGCAACTTGTGTTGGAAATTTATCTGATTGCATATCGCTATAAAATCCTTCTTTATAATTGTGTTTTTTGTCAATGGTTAAATGCCAAAATGGAATCCAAGCTGTTAAACCCGACTGGTGAGTTAAAATATCTTTGTAATTTAAATCTGCCTTATTTGAACTTTTAACTTCAGGGAAATAAAAACTTAAATTATTAGTATAATCAAATTGCTTTTGTTCGTTTAATTTCATTAGTGCTAATGATGAAGACAATATTTTTGTAAGGGAAGCTAAATCGTAAATTGTATTATCATTTACCTTTTCAGAATTAGCTTCATAGGTTTGTTTCCCAAAATTTTTCTGATAAAATACTTTTCCATCTTTTAATGCAATAATTTGACAACCTGGATACGCCATTTCTTTTATTCCTTGTTTTGCAATAGAATCAATTTCTTGCAGTTTACGACTGTAAATCCCAATCTGTTCTGGGTTAATGTATTGTATTCTTGTTTTTTGTTTGAGTTCAAATCCGGTTTCTAATTTAAATAAATTAGTTGAAACGGGTAATTTTCCATTAACCGTTATTGCACCCATTATTGCATCCGCAGCTGCTTTCTGACTGAATTTATTGTTTTCATATAGCACCAATACAGCTTTTGATTTTTCTAAATCTTTTAATTTATTAATTAAATAGGGATTAGAATATAAGCAGGTAACTGTTGGTTTTGTGTTAATTATTTTGCTAATTAAATCAATACTTTCTGATGAGCAACCAAAATCATTTTTAGGATAATACGATGTTTTATTAACCTGAAGTATCACTAAATCATACTTTTTTATTTTTTCAATAAGTGTATCCTTTTCTTTTTGCAAAGCATCGTGCTCTATACCGAGATGATTAATTGTAGTATATTTTTTTAGTGTATTTGTAAATACGTTTTCTGATTTATCACCAATAGAAACGCAAACAATTTTTAAACTATCTAAGTTTTTTAATGGTAAAATAGACTTGTCATTTTTTAATAAAGTTACTGATGCTTCAGCAAGCTTGGTATTTATAACATCTGATTGTTTGGTATTTAATTCAGCAAACAAGTTTTTTGTTTTAATAAATTGAGATTTATCTAAACCACACCAAAATTTAGCTTTCAATATTTTTTTACAACGTAAACCTATTTCTTCTTCTGTAATTTCACCACGTTTAACAGCTAATTTTATTTGTTCAATTGCTTTAGGAACGTTTTCTGCAAATAGTAATACGTCATTCCCTGCTAATAAGGCTTTTACATCAACCATTCCTGGTTCATAAAAACTAGCAACGCCTTTCATGTTTAAAGCGTCAGTAAATATTAAACCTTTAAATTCCATTTTTTGCTTTAATAAATCTGTTACAATTTTTGGCGATAGAGTAGAGGCTGTGTTTTTTGTTGTGTCGTAACTAGGCACAAATAAATGAGCAACCATAATACTGCTTAATCCTTCATCAAATAATCTTTTGAATGGATATAATTCTAATGAATCTAAACGTACTTTGGATCCTGTAATTGTTGGTAATGCTTTATGCGAATCTGTATCTGTGTCTCCATGTCCTGGAAAATGTTTTCCGTTTGCCATTACTCCTTCAGCTTGCAAACCTTTCATATACATCACAGCCTTGTTTGCAACGTTGTATTTATTTTCACCAAAACTGCGCATACCAATTACTGGATTTAATGCGTTATTATTTACATCCGCAACAGGAGCAAAATTTACATGTATTCCCATTAATTTACATTCTTTTGCAATTTGCCGTCCCATTTCAAAAATTAATGAATCATTTTTAATTGCACCTAAAGTCATTTGGCGAGGATATTTTGGCGTACTATCTAAGCGCATGGCCAATCCCCATTCGCCATCAATTGAAATTAACAAGGGGGTTTTGGCTAAACTTTGGTAGTAATTATTAAGTTTAGCTTCACGTAATGGACCGCCTTGCATAAAAATAAGACCACCAATATTATATTTTTGAATCAGTTCTCTCATTTCTCGAACATGTTTCATGTCTTTGTTACTATAAGCTGCAACCATAAATAACTGTGCAAGACGTTGATCTGAATTAAGCGAATTATAAACAGAATCTACCCAACGAGATTCCATTTTTAAAAAATCGGGTTCTGTTTTTTGTGGCTTTGTTTTTATTACAAACGCTGTAACAATAAAGAAAATACTTATAAAAATAAGTTTATACATTAATTTAATCATGTTGTTAAATTAATAGAATTTGAAATTTATAAAATTAGTTTGAAAATTTGTTTTTAACAGTTGGTGTTTGATAGCTGTTTATTAAACTATTGACACGAAAACTCCAAGAAGGGCACAAAATTTAGCAATAACGATTTGGTTATTGTTTAATAACTTTTATTGGTTTATAAGCAGAAATACCTTGAATTGATAAATAATACATTCCAGAAACAAGATTAGATAAATCAATATTAGTTGAGAATGGTATTAACATAACAGTTTGACCAAAATTATTTTTTATTTCAATGGTTGAGTTTTTGAAATCATTTTGCTCATCAAGAATATTTAATGTAGAATTCGTTGGATTTGGAAATAATGAGATATTATATATTGGGAATTTATTTTCTTCAATACCAACTACAGATGTACAATTTAATGCACTTGAGTATTGATATAATGAAAACGTATTGTCAGAGTAACATCTGAAATTGGCAAATACTTTGTAACCTGAAACATCACATATCAAAGGAGTTGTTTCAATTTCTGCTGGGTTTAAAAACTGTTTAACACTTCCGATTTTCTCGTAAACGGTATCTAAATAATTAGTAACTGTTGCTGTAGCATAACCACCATGCTGATAACTTAATACTAATTTTTTTAGACTCATACTATTAATAATTACATGACCAGTATCTATTACAGTGACGTATCTTCGAGTAATATCACTAGTACTAGATCCAATACGAACCCTTAACCATTTATCACCAATAGTGGCATTAAAATTAAATAAAGTGTCAATATTGCCAGTAAATAAAGTTATTAGCTTACTATTTTCGTTTAATAGAATTGAGTAATTTGTAAACATGCCAGATGTATAAGCATAATATGGGGTTACTTTTAATTTTTTATACGTTACACTTCCTATTAAACTGTCATTTACATATTTTAATTTTAAGTAACCATGGGAAACAGGCGGCCCATAATTAACATACCCATAATGCCATTCTGCGCCAGGATTAGACCATATTTGTGCACTACAAAACATAGTTTGTATAATTAATATTAACATAAATATTTTCTTTTTCATAGCTTTTAATTTTGAAGTAGTATTTCGTTTATTTTTTAATAACTTTAATTGGTTTATAGGTATAATTACCTTGAATTGATAAATAATACATTCCGGAAACAAGATTAGATAAATCAATATTATTAGAGAATGGTATTAACATAACAGTTTGACCAAAATTATTTTTTATTTCAATGGTTGAGTTTTTGAAATCATTTTGATCATCAAGAATATTTATTGTAGAATTTGTTGGATTTGGAAATAACAAAAACTTATTGATTACAATTTCATTAATGCCAACAGCATAAGTACCACAAGTAATGCCAGATTTATTATAATAAATCATATTTGTATATGACGGATCAAAATTTCCTATATTTTCAATATACAAATAAGTTTGACCTAAGCCTTCTGAAAAATTAGCGTCATTAATTGTGTAAACAGAAATAACGGATGGGCTTGCAACTCCAACCCATTGAGATTTAAACGTTTTTTTACCACAGAAGCCACTTGCAATAATTGTATCCTTAACACAAGGAATAATGATGGAGGCGCTACAATTTGATAAATTTGAATATGTGAAAGGAGAACTAAGGCTATGATATGAATTTGAATAAGTACTGTAAGCAACAATAGGGTAACAAGATATACAACTTGGTAATTTATAACTATAACGTTTATATGTATATTTTACTGTATCTAAACTTGTTGATATTGTTTTCGATATTACTGTATCAGTAATATAAGTGGGTGAGGTAGACGATGGAGTATAATTATATTGAAATACATCACCAACATTATAATTGTAAACTTGCCCAACTGTAAGTTGGGCATTAGCATTTATGGAAAAAGTAATAATAAATAGTAAAGTTATTTTTTTTAACATATTGATGAATTTTAAGAGGATTAATTCGCTACAAAAAATGAATTGTTAAGCGTTTAAATTTAATAGTGGTCATAAAAATAAATTTACTTCACCTAAGTTAGCACCTTTTTCTTAATTAACAATTAAAAGCAGTATTCTTTAATTGTTGTATTACTCATTTAACTCTACCAGCACTGTAAAAATATTTTTTAAAATAGGATTCGTTTAAATCGCTAATCATAACACCTTTTTTTGAACTTGCGTGAACAAATTTATGGTTTTGAAGATAAACACCAACATGGCTTGGATGAGAAGTTCCAATGTTGAAAAAAACTAAATCACCTTCTTTTAAATCTGATTCTTTAATTTTTTTAACTTCATCAATTAATGCTTTAGTAGAAGGTGATATTTTTTTTGCATAAACTTTGGCATAGAGTGTTGATGTTAATCCAGAGCAATCAATACCATTTTTATCCTTCCCTGCATATTTATAGGGTACGCCATACCATTCATTAATAAATTGGTATAAATTGGCGTTTTTAATATCCGATTCAGAAACACCAAGTTTTTCAGCATATTTCTTTTTTAGTGAAGTGCTATTTGAACTTGTATTTTTTTTATCGTCCTTACCATCAGTTGTAATTGCTTTGTACGATTTACAAGCTACAAAGTTAATTGCCGTAAAAATAATGAGTACATATTTAATATAAATCTTCACACTATAAAATTACTTTAGAAATGAGTCTTTATATTATTTCCCTAAAATGTTATTTACATTTTATTGTTTAAACAAGTATGTTTTCAATTGTTTCAATTACTATTTTACTTTGTATATTTATCCAAAAAAACATTAAACAACATAGCATGAAATTACTTCAAAATAAAGTTGCCATTATAACTGGCGCATCTAGAGGCATAGGAAAAGGTATAGCTATTAAATTTGCTGAGCAAGGCTGTAACATTGCATTTACTTATTTAAGTTCAGTTGAAAAAGCAATAGCTTTCGAATTAGAATTAGCTGCTTATGGTATTAAAGCTAAAGGTTACCAAAGCGATGCTGCTGATTTTAAGGCAGCTGAGCAATTAGTAATTGATGTTGTTGCCGAATTTGGAACAGTTGATGTTTTAGTAAATAATGCAGGTATCACTCGCGATACTTTATTAATGCGTATGAGCGAACAACAATGGGATGAAGTTATCAATGCAAATCTTAAATCTGTTTTTAATTTAACAAAAGCTGTTCAAAAGCCTATGCTAAAAGCACGTTCGGGTTCAATTATAAATATGAGCTCTGTAGTTGGTGTAAAAGGAAATGCTGGTCAGGCAAATTACTCTGCTTCAAAAGCTGGTATAATTGGTTTTACTAAATCTGTAGCTTTAGAACTTGGTTCTCGTAATATTCGCAGTAATGCAATAGCTCCTGGTTTTATTGAAACTGAAATGACGGCTGCTTTAGATGAAAAAGTGGTTCAACAATGGAGAGATACTATTCCATTAAAACGTGGTGGCAGTGTTGATGATGTTGCAAATTTGACTTTATTTTTAGCAAGTGATATGAGTTCATATATTACTGGGCAATGTATTAATGTTTGTGGTGGCATGTTAACCTAACTTTCAGTAATGCAATTTATTTCTAATTATCCTTGGTATTATTTATTGCTGTGTTTATTGGCAGGATTTATAGTTTCAGGTTTATTATATGTTAGAGATAAAAAAAATGCAGACAGAGGTAAATCGCTTGTTATTTTATTATCGGTTTTTCGTTTTTTATCGGTTTCAATTATTTCTATTTTATTGCTGGATGTTTTTATAAAACATTCTATCAATGAAACAGAAAAACCAATTATTATTATTGCTCAGGATAATTCAACCTCTATTGTTTCCTGTAAAGATTCGGTTGATATTAAAACAAATTATTTAAACGATTTATCCAATTTTACGAAAGCGGTTAAAGATAAATATGACGTAAAATTGTATCAATTCGATTCGGAATCTAAACCTTCAGAAACCTTTGATTTTAAAGGAAAAGAAACTGATTTATCAAAGGTAATTAATGATATTGAAAATAATTATTCAAATAGTAATATTGGTGCAATTATTTTAGCAACGGATGGTATTTATAATAAAGGAACAAACCCACTTTATAGTTCAAAAAAAATAAATGTACCATTTTATACTATTGCTTTAGGCGATACAACTGCCATTAGTGATGTTTGGATTCAAACATTTAATCATAACCAAATTGCCTATTTAGGTAATTCTTTTCCTGTTGAAGTAATTGTAAATGCAACTGATTTAAATTCTAAAACAGTAAATATTTCCATTTCAAGTAACAGCTCTTTATTAAAAACGGAGCAAATAAGCATTAATTCAGACAATTTTAGTAAAGCATTTAATTTTAATATTGAGGCAACAAAAACGGGGATTCAAAAATACACTGTTGCCTTAACATCTTTACCAGAAGATAAAAACACAACAAATAATACACAATCTTTTATAATTGATGTAATTGATAACCGTCAAAAAGTGTTGATTTTGGCTAATGCACCGCATCCTGATATTGCAGCAATACAAGAAAGTATAAATTCTACCCAAACGTATGAAGTAGAAGTTGCATTGATAAATGAATTCACTAAGCCGTTAAAACCATATTCATTAATTATTTTACATCAAACTAATTTAGTTCCACAAAATTTTTTGGGAGAATTAAAAGCTAACGGACAATCTGTATTATTTATTGGTTTAAATCCACCTTCTGGCATTTTTAACTTTACGATGTCAAATAGTGGTAATCGTTTTAATGATGCCGAACCATCACTAAATGATGCATTTACTTTATTTGGAATAAGTAATGAGTTAAAACTTTATTTTAAAGATTTGCCAGCTGTAAAATGTAATTTTGGTACAACGCTTATTTCTAATAGCTCTTATGTTTTGTTAAATCAGAAAATTGGCATGGTAAATACCGATAATCCAATATTTGTATTTAATGAAATAAACGGATTAAAATCAGCTGGTTTTTTTGGTGATGGTTTATGGCGTTGGAAATTAAGAGATTTTTCTGATCATGATAATCATAATTTATTTAATGAATTGATTAATAAAACTGTTCAATATTTGTCCGTTAAAGCAGATAAAAGTTTTTTTAGAGTTTTTACAAAAAAAATAGTGAATGAAACAGAAAATATTGAATTTACTGCCGAAGTTTATAATCAGAGTTATGAATTAATTACCGAACCTGATGTAACTATTGTTTTAAAAGATTCTAAAAATAAAGTATATAATTATACATTTTCAAAAAAACAAACCATGTACAGTCTTTCTGCTGGGCAATTTGCTCCTGGCGAATATAGTTATGAAGCAAATGTAAAAGTAGGGGATAAGCTCTTTGTAAAAAGTGGATTTATAGTAGTTAAAGAAATAATTTCCGAAAAAATAA
>CAIYSA010000494.1 GCA_903928655.1 uncultured Bacteroidota bacterium | reverse complement strand
TGGTGTTCCTGAAGCCATAGCCTCAAGGACCACCATTGGCATTGCCTCACTCTCACTTAATTGCCATAAAATATTTGAATTAGCTAATATTTTTGGAATATCGTCTCTTCTACCTAATAATTTTACTTTTTCAAAAAGCTTGTTTTTTTCAATTTCGTTATTGATTTTTTCTCGATCCACGCCTTCACCTACTATAAGCAATTTTGCATTGGGTATGTATTTCAGAAGAATTAAAAATGCAAGAATGCCTTTAATCTGGCCTTTATTTTTTGTTAATGTTCCTATTATAACTATTATTGGATTATTATTTTGAGCTTTTTCTTTGAAGAAAAATTTAGTTTGGTCGACTCCGTTTTTTACAGTAATGAATTTTTGATGGTTCAAATTGAAAAAATTACTTGCTATAGGAATCATAGACTCTGATACAGTTATATATGTACAATTTAAATACATTGAAGCTAATCGATATATAAAACGTATAATGTAATTTTTCAAAGACTTAGAAGGAGTAATATCACCATATCCATGCAAAACATGAATACAAGGAATTCTTAAAAAAGTAAATGCAGTTAGCCATGTAATATTAGGCGTATGAATTTGAATTATATTTGGTTTTAAATTTAATAATAATTTACGTAAGATAATAGCAGATTTTGGTATAGAACTAACCCAATTATAGTCATCTTCTTCAATTAAATAATGTCTTTTAATTGTACTATAACAATCATCATTATACTCGTCAACTTTAAGCCAAGAAATAACTTCAACTTGATGACCCCGATTCTGAAGTTCATTTGCGATTTCTAATAATACTCGCTCCGCACCGCCACGTCGAAGACTGTGAACAATTAAAACTAAATGCATGATTTAAAATATAAATTATTTAATTGGCAGATTGCTGAACTACTGAAAAAATTTATACATTTTCTTTAATTACTAAATATTCCTCTAAATACCAATTAACGAATTTTGCTACCCCATCTTTTATATTTGTATTTGGACGAAAACCAACAAAATTTTCTAATCTCCTAGAATCAGCATGAGTTATAGGAATATCACCTGGTTGTATTTCTAGAAATGCTTTTTTAGCTTTTACACCTAATGTTTCTTCTAGTGATTCTATGTAAAACATTAATTCTATTGGTCTACTATTTCCTATATTAAAAATTTGAAAAGGCGCACTACTTGAACCTATATCTGGTGAATCTCCATCCCATTCAAAATTAGGTAATGCCGGCTTTGTTATCAATCTAGAAATACTTTCAATAATATCATTAACATATGTGAAATCACGAATCATTTTCCCATGATTAAATACTTTAATTGGTTCCCCTTTTAATATGGCATCTGCAAATAAAAAGAGTGCCATATCTGGTCGTCCCCAAGGCCCATATACAGTAAAAAAACGAAGCCCCGTTGTAGGAATTTTGAACAAATGGCTGTAGGAGTGAGCCATAAGTTCATTTGCCTTTTTTGTAGCAGCATAGAGTGCAACGGGATGTTCTGTTGGATGTGATTCTGACAATGGCATTAACGTATTGAGTCCATATACACTACTAGTACTAGCATAAATAAGATGCTTTACATTACAAAAACGCGCTCCCTCTAGAATGCTTAGAAAACCATCAATATTTGAATGAGTATAAGAACGAGGATTTTCTAAACTATATCTAACACCAGCCTGAGCA
>CAIYSA010000493.1 GCA_903928655.1 uncultured Bacteroidota bacterium | reverse complement strand
CGTCTTTAAATATGAAGATATAAATAATGATAAAAATAATGAATTAATATTATTAGGTTCTTATACATTTAATAATGCACTATCAATTTTTCAATCAAATGAAAGAATGGGAATCAACATCATCGAGAACAATCAAGTTAATACTCAAAAATATTGGAATTATGATACAACTGAAATTGGATTTAGAATTGGAGGAAATATAAAAGACTTGAATAATGATAAAATTTCTGAAATAATCTCAGCAGAGTGGATACCCGATTCCTCGAAAAAATATTTTAGTTACTATTACTCTTTAGATTCAGGAGTTTATAAGAAAAAATATATAGAGACGGCTAACAAAAATATTGTTCCTAAAAATATTTATGACAAATACCATGTTTGGGTAGATAACTTTAACAAAATTACATCTTCTAATTCCCAAATTATAATTTATGACCCTAATAGTTTGTCAACAAATTATATGTATTATTCTTTTGATTGTAAAGATATTGTTATAAAACCTACTTTCAATACCAATAGAACATCATTTGTTACAGGGGATTCATTAAAGCTAACGATATCAAATGCAAATAAAGGAGATACTTTAAAATGGTATTATGGAACAAAGAGTGATTTAACAAATGTGAGTAGTAAAACATTTACAGACAGCACTAAATTATTTGTGACAAGAACCGACAGCCTAGGATGTTTAATATCTTCAGATACTATTAAAATAACAACTTATCCAAAACTACAAATCACTACAAAACTTAGAACCTTTAAATATAATTTGAACTCATATAAAGATGCAGCTCCTAATATCTTTCTAAAAATGCATCAAACAATTACTCAAACTGTTTTATATTCAGTTAATGGTGTTGAACATATTGTTACAATACCCGTTGATTCAGTTCCTAATGCGCCTATACATTTTATTAATAAAACAGGAAATTGGGAAGTCGAAAAGTTTTATCCAAACTTTAAAATGGATGGAGCAAGAAATTATTCATTTATAGATACCTTAGGAAATTTTGCTTATGCAAATACGGGCAGTGAAGTACCAAGACCCTGGCCACTTGGTGATCTGGTGGTTGTAAATACAATAAATGATACATTGAAATGGACAAAAGTGGATTCAGTTAAAGCTTTTTATCATTCAGTGGGAACAGGTGATTTAAATGGTGATGGACTTGCTGATGTTGTTGGACTTCACATGCAAAGTAATTATTGGTCTGATAATTTGCATCCTTTTTTACAAAATAAAAATGGCACTTATAGTGAAGGAAGAAATGTAATTTCTTCTGATGTGGGTGCGCATAGAAATAGTTCAGGTGCCGTTTTAGTTGCAGACGTTTTAGGCGATTCTAAGCCTGAAATTATCAGAGGTAGCTATGGCTTTACCGGCGCGAATGGAGAAACAAGATACGCTTTTGAAATATTGGGTTATGACAAGCAAACTAATCAGTATATAAAAGTATATGAGCCAAAAAAATTAGGTGTTTTTACCGACATAGTCAATGGTGGGCAAGGTGCAACTTCTATCAAATCTGCAGATTTTGATCATAATGGATTCCAAGACTTAGTTATTTGTTCTGAGGGCAATTTACCCAACTCAAATACAAAAGGAGCATCTATGATTCAAATTTGGTTAAATAATGGGAAGGGCGAATTTATACCTGATCAATATATTATTAACAATGCAGATGATTCATTAAATATAAGAGAATTTGAAGTTGCAGATGTTGATAATGATGGCTGGCTTGATATTGTAATGCACGGAATAGGAGGACCTTTGTATAGGCAACCTGTCCTAAGTAGCAAGTATGGATACTATTTTCAAATCAATAATTTAATTTGGAAAAACAATAGTGGTGTATTTGATATTATACCTAATCAATTAAATGTTTATGACCCAAGTAATATTGAACTTATAGGGAATAGTAATTTTTTAAAGGGTTTCATGGTCAACGGAAAATTAAAATTTATTGGGTTCGAATGTGCTGATGCAATAAATCCAACAAAACTATACGAAATCACAGTTAACTTCTGTAACAACTTAATCAAACCCGCTTTTAGTTCTTCTAAATATTCCTTCTGCTCGGGTGATTCCTTAAAACTTACCGTATCCAATATCAACAAAGGTGATACCTTAAAATGGTATTACGGAAGCAAAAGTGATTTAACTAATTTGAGTAATAAAACATTCACAGATAGTACTAAGCTTTTTGTTACAAGAACGGATAGCGCAGGATGTGTAATTTCATCCGACACAGTTCAAATTAAAAAATATAGCATCCCTACTGCCCCCACACTAGTACGTGATGCCGATAATAACTTATTATCAGGAGCTTCAGGCACTACTTGGTATAAAGATGGTGTTGCGATAACCGATACCACTCAAAAGTATAAACCTGCTGCAGCAGGCTCTTACACTGCAAAAACAACCACCAATGGCTGTACAAGTGCTTTAAGTGCAGCTT
>CAIYSA010000492.1 GCA_903928655.1 uncultured Bacteroidota bacterium | reverse complement strand
AAATTAAAATATATGAAAAAAAGAATATTAATGTTTTCGCTTTTTGCAAGTGGCTTATCATTAGCTCAAGAAAAAGCGAAAGTAGGAGAGTGTCCGATGGGACATGGTTCAGCTGCAAAAAGTAATAATGTAGTAGTTAAAATAAATACAAATGAAGATTGGTGGCCAAATAAATTAAATTTGCAAGTGCTAAGACAGCATTCTGAATTGTCGAATCCAATGGGATCAGATTTTAATTATCGAAAAGAATTTAATTCATTAGATTATTTTGCTTTGAAAAAAGACATTCAAAATATTTTAACTCAATCTCAAGATTGGTGGCCTGCTGATTTTGGAAATTATGGACCATTGTTTATTCGCATGGCTTGGCATAGTGCAGGAACATACAGAACCGGTGATGGACGTGGTGGAGCAAATGAAGGGCAACAACGTTTTGCTCCATTAAATAGCTGGCCAGATAATGGTAATTTAGATAAAGCGAGAAGATTACTATGGCCAATTAAACAAAAATACGGCGATAAAATTTCTTGGGCTGATTTAATGATTTTAACAGGAAATGTGGCTTTGGAATCTATGGGCTTTAAAACGATTGGTTTTGCAGGTGGAAGAGCTGATGTGTTTGAACCAGCTTCTAATGTGTATTGGGGAAAGGAAACAAAATTTCTTGAAGACAATCGTTATTCTGAGGGGAGAAAATTAGAAAATCCATTAGCAGCTGTACAGATGGGATTGATATATGTAAATCCTGAAGGACCTAATGGTAAGCCTGATCCTTTAGCCGCAGCTATTGATATTAGAGAAACTTTTAAAAGAATGGGAATGAATGATGAGGAAACTGTTGCATTAATTGCTGGCGGTCATACTTTAGGAAAAACACATGGTGCAGGTGATGCCGCATTAGTTGGAAAAGAGCCCGAAGCTGCTGCAATTGAAGAGCAAGGCTTAGGATGGAAAAGTACTTACAAATCAGGAAAAGGAAAAGATGCAATCACATCTGGTTTAGAAGTTACTTGGACATCAACGCCTACAAAATGGAGTCAAGGATATTTTAATTTGTTATTTGCCAATGAATGGGAACTTACAAAAAGTCCTGCAGGCGCAAATCAATGGACTGCAAAAAATGCCAAAGCAGTAATTCCAGATGCGTTTGATAGTACTAAAAAACATTTACCAACTATGCTTACCACGGATATTGCTTTAAGAGTTGATCCAATTTACGAAAAGATTTCGAGAAATTTTTTAAATAACCCTAAAGAATTTGATGAAGCTTTTGCAAAAGCTTGGTTTAAATTAACTCACAGAGATATGGGACCTAGTTCATTATACTTAGGACCTGAAATACCAAAACAATCTTTTGTTTGGCAAGATCCAATTTCAATTAATAAAAGTGTTGCATTAACTTCTTTAGAAATTGATAATTTAAAAACGAAAATCATAAATTCTGGTTTATCAAGTAACGAATTGATTTATACTGCCTGGTCATCAGCTAGTACATTTCGTGGTTCGGATAAAAGAGGTGGTGCAAATGGCGCTCGAATTAGATTATTGCCTCAAAGAGAATGGGAAGTAAACAATCCTAAACAGTTAGAAAAAGTATTACAGATTTTGCAAAAAATTCAAACTGATTTTAATTTAATATCTAAAAAGCAAGTTTCTATAGCAGATTTAATTGTATTAGGTGGCACAGTAGCCATTGAAAAATCAATAAAAAATGCTGGTCTAAATATATCCGTACCATTTACAGCAGGAAGAGTTGATGCTAGTCAAGAACAAACAGATATTGAAAGTATGGCTGTTTTGGAGCCTATGATTGATGGATTTAGAAATTACACAAAAACTCAATTTACAATACCTACTGAAGAATTATTAGTTGATAAAGCACAGTTACTTAAATTAACAGCGCCAGAAATGACTGTATTATTGGGTGGTTTGCGTGTTTTAAATATAAACTACAATAACTCTCAAAATGGTGTTTTAACTATTGAAAAAGATAAACTAACCAATGATTTTTTTGTTAATTTATTGGATATGAATACTGTTTGGACTCCTCTTGCTAATTCAAAAGAAATTTTTGAAGGTAAAGATCGCAAAACTGGAAAATTAAAATGGACCGCAACTCGCAATGATTTAATTTTTGGTTCTAATTCAGAGTTGAGAGCTATAGCTGAAGTATATGCAAGCTCTACAAATAAAGAAAAATTTGTGAAAGATTTCATTAATGTTTGGACAAAAGTAATGAACCTTGATCGTTTTGATTTGAAATAAACAGAGTTTCAACTTAAATAAAAAAACTCATTCTAATTTAATAGAATGAGTTTTTTTGTTTTAAAATATTTGGGAATTAGCATACTTAAATTATGTATTCCTACTTTATTAAGAATTTATTGTATGAATTATTTTTGTAGTTTTTGAATCAAAAATATACTATTATTTTTCTTCTTTAGGATAAGTGTTTGCGCCAAATAAGGTGTAAAGTGGACAAAAACTAATAACACTTGTTAATACAAAGATACCTGCTAACGCTAATAAAATTATACCTAAAGTTCCTGAAATAATATTTGTTAAAAATAAAACTCCAATAACAGCAGCAATTATAAGTCTAATAATTTTGTCTGTACTACCCATGTTTTTTTTCATAATTTTGGTTTTTAAAAATTGTTTACGTAAATGTATACAAGTTTTATTTAAAACTATGTGATAAATGTTACTTTACTTTATCTTCTGCAATTTTTGCTTTAACAAGGCTCATGATAAAACCTATAATCGCAGCAAAGTAAAGCGTACTAATATATGGATTGGATGATATCATGCAGGTTCCATTGCTACATCCAATTTCTTTATAATAAATATATCCTCCAATACCGCCAGCAATGGCTCCAATTATTATTAGGATATTATTTAGAAACCACTTCTTCAAATTCAACATCTGTAATTTTGTTTTTAGAGTTAGTGTTTTTAAATTTTGTTTTACAGCCATTTGTTCCGCAACAGCCAACATTTAGTATAGCCATTCCTCCAACAATTATCCCTAAAACCCCAAGGGTTATGTCTTTAGTTATTAAGCCTTGTATTATGGCGCCTCCTCCGAAAATGAATCGAAGGACGCGCATAAAATTCCATGATTTTAAAAAGTTCATTTTAGTTTGTTTTGCAAGTTACATTTTGCCAAGGACCAAGGTTTTCAATCTCTTTTGTATAACCTGCTGATTGTAGTTGCGCTTTAGCAATTCCTGCTCGGTTTCCACTTCTGCAAACTAAAATTACTTTATCATACTTTTTAAGTTCTTCTATTTTGCCCTGAAACTGATCCAATGGATAGTTTACTGAACAATCTGCGTGCCCATCTTCATTCCATTCTTCAACTGATCTTACATCTACAATTATTTCTTTTGTTGCTGTTTGGGTTGTTTTTGAATTTTCCATTTTGTTTGTTTTTGTTGTTTGTGAATCACATTTTGTTAATGTAAATAGTAAAACAAATGCTACTATTATTGATTTTATTTTTGTCATTTTATTTTAGTTAAAGAGCGACCATCACAGCCGCCCTTATATTAAATTATGATTGTTGTAATTTACTTTGGCAAACAAAATCAGTTTTAGAAACACCTGATTCTGCAATTGATTTAAAGCCACCTTCAATTTCTTTAAAATTATGAACGCCTCGTGCTTTAAGAATACTAGAAGCAATCATACTTCTGTAACCGCCTGCACAGTGAATATAAAATGGTTTGTCGTTGTTCATCTCTGCAAACCAACTGTTAATTTGATCCAAAGGTTTGTTAAATGATTCCTCAACATGTTCAGCTCGGTATTCACTTTCTCTTCTTACGTCAACTACTGTATCAGCCTTTACGTCAACTTCTTTAGCAAATTGTGTTGCTGTAATTCTATTTACAGTATCAATTTCTTTACCTGCTATTTTCCAACTTGCAAAACTTCCTTTTAAATGTCCAATTACATTATCAAATCCAACACGACTTAAACGAGTTACAGTCTCTTCCTCTTGACCTAATTCAGTAATTAATAAAATAGGTTGTTTTACATCTTTAATTAAAGCGCCAACCCAAGGAGCAAAATCTCCATTAATTCCAATGTTAATTGAGCGAGGAATAAATCCTTTTGCAAATTCACTAGCATCTCTTGTATCTAACATTATTGCATCAACTGTATCAGCAGCAGCTTCAAATTCTAGTGCAGATAAAGCTCTCATTCCATTATTTAAAACAGTTTCAAAACTCGCAATTCCTTTTTTATTCATTGCTACATTACTTCCAAAATAACCTGGAGGAGGCAATAAACCATCAGTTACTGCTTTTACAAACTCTTCTTTGTTTGGTTGATTTAATGCATAGTTAACTTTTTTCTGATTACCTAAAGTATCAACAGTTTCCTTCATCATATTTTTACCACAAGCACTTCCAGCGCCATGAGCTGGATAAACAATTACATCATCTGCTAATGGCATAATTTTAGTGTTTAATGAATCGTACAATAAACCTGCTAATTCATCTTGAGTCATTGAAGCTGCTTTTTGTGCTAAATCAGGTCGGCCAACATCACCTAAAAATAAAGTATCACCACTAAATAAAGAATGATTTTTTCCATTTTCATCAATTAATAAAAAACAAGAACTCTCCATAGTGTGTCCAGGTGTATGTAACACTTTAATTGTGATGTTTCCTATTTTAAATTCCTGACCATCAGTTGCTATTATCGCTTCAAATTCAGGATTTGCTGTTGGTCCATAAACTATTGGCGCACCTGTACTTTTACTTAAGTCTAAATGCCCAGAAACAAAATCGGCATGGAAGTGAGTTTCAAATACGTATTTAATTTTAACTCCATCTTTTTGAGCACGGTCTAAGTAAGGTTGTACTTCTCTTAACGGGTCAATAATTGCGGCTTCTCCATTAGATGTAATGTAATAAGCGCCTTGCGCTAAACATCCAGTATAAATTTGTTCTATTTTCATTTTGTTTATTTTTTTATAAGTTAAAGGTAATGTGTTAGTTTTTTTAAAATGGTAACATTTATTACATTCGAATAGATGATTTTATTGATTGTAACAAATGTTACTTTTATTTTTTTAATAGTGTTTCTTTTATAATAATGTAGATACCCATTATTAGCACAAACCATCCAAATATTGGTTTTAATTTTGCCCCATCAATTTTTTTAGATAAATAAATTCCTATAAAAATCCCTACCGTTGCAAATGCTGAAACCATAGCTAATAAGCTCCAATTAATCATTGCGTCGCCACCTTCTCCAAAAAAACCGATTAAGGATTTCGCTGCAATAATTACTAAAGATGTACCAACAGCTTCTTTCATTGGGAGTTTAGATAGAAGTACTAACGCTGGAATAATTAAAAACCCTCCACCTGCACCAACTAATCCCGTAACCAAACCAACAATTGCACCTTCTATTAATATAACAGGGTAATTAAATTTTTGTGGACCTAAATCTTCTTCTTTTTTCTTTTTATCTTTTTTAATCATACTGTATGATGCGGCAACCATAAGCATTGCAAATAAAAGAAGCATTAAAAGACTTTTAGTCACCATAAAATCACCTACCGAAAAAACTTCTTTTGGGATAGCTGGAACAATATATGCTCTTGTTAGAAATACTGCAATAATTGATGGAATACCAAAAACAATTGCAGTTTTTATATTTACTAAACCTTTTTTTAAATAACCTACAGATCCAATTGCACTTGTAAAACCAACAATAAATAATGAGTAAGAAGTTGCAATTACGGCATCAACTCCAAACATATATACTAAAACAGGTACGGTTAAGATACTCCCACCGCTGCCAATAAGACCTAATGAAATTCCAATTAAAATAGATGAGATGTAACCAATTATTTCCATATTGTTTTTTGTTTTTAATGATTGTTAATATAGTACAAAGTTCACATAATAGAATTTATATTACGGTTACATTTGTTACATAATATTTGTATTTCAATTAGTAAGTTAAGAATAAATAGTTCGATGACAAAAAGCATAAATGTTTATGAATTATGTTTTCTTTAGAATTGATATTTTATTATTACATTTGTTTTGTTGAAAAAGTTTTTATCTATATTTTTATTATCAATTTATTTGATTTCCATAACTGAGTTAAGTCAGCTAGTGAAGTTGCCTTTGTTGATAGAACATTTTTCTGAGCATAAACAGAAGGATGGTCACATGTCATTATGGAAATTTTTACATATTCATTATTCTCAAAATAAATTAAATGATGCGGATTATGAAAAAGATATGAAGTTGCCATTTAAATCTCATGATGGTTGCATCAATTCTATTGTTTCCGAATCTGTGATAACATCTTATTATTTTCTTTCTGCTAAACCTGTTTTTTCTCACAGTAATTCTTACTCAAGTTATACTGAACAATTTTTAACATCTGCATACCTTACTTCAATTTGGCAACCGCCAAAATCTTGTTAATTTATATTTAATTTCATGAATTTCTTAAATACGATGAGTATTTATTAATTCTATATTTTAACAATTAACATTAAATAATTATGCTAAATAAAATAATTGAATTTTCTATTAAGAATAAACTAATCATTGGACTTTTTTTGGTAGCTCTAATAACCTATGGAAGTTATGAAGTTACAAAGTTACCAATAGATGCAGTACCTGATATTACAAATAACCAAGTGCAAGTCATTACAATTGCCCCATCTTTTGGAGCAACGGATATCGAGCGTTTAGTTACATTCCCAATTGAACTTGCAAATAGTAATATTTCTGGTTTGCATGAAATAAGAAGTTTTTCTCGTTTTGGTTTATCATTAGTTACTATTGTTTTTGAAGATGGTATTGATATTTACTGGGCAAGACAACAAGTATCCGAGCGTTTGCAACAAGTTCAGGCCGATTTGCCTCAAGGAGTTGGTAATATTTCAATGGGGCCAGTAACTACAGGTTTAGGAGAAATATATCAATATACTGTAAGAGCAAAAGAAGGTTATGAAAATAAATATAGTGCTACCGAACTGCGTACAATTCAAGATTGGATGGTTAGGAGGCAACTATTAGGTGTTAAAGGAATTGCTGATGTTAGTAGCTTTGGAGGTAAATTAAAACAATACGAAATTGCAATAAATTCAAATAAATTACAATCATTAAATTTAACGGTTAATGATGTTTTTAAGGCTCTTGAAAATAATAATCAAAACACAGGAGGTGCTTATATCGAAAAAGGGCCAACTGTTTTATATATAAGGAGCGAAGGTTTAGTTGGAAGTATTGATGATATAAAATCTATTTTCATTAAAAATACTTCAAAAGGAACTCCTTTATTAATAAAAGATGTGGCCGATGTAAGGTTAGGTTACGCTACTAGATATGGTGCGATGTGTCATAATGATAATGGTGAAGTTGCTGGAGCTGTTGTAATGATGCTAAAAGGTGAAAATAGTAGTGATGTTATTAAAAATGTTAAAATACGTATTGCTCAAATTCAAAAATCCTTACCTGAGGGTGTTGTTATTGATCCGTTTTTAGATAGAACAAAGATGGTTAATAATGCTATAAGCACAGTTGAAACAAATTTAATGGAGGGTGCTTTAATTGTACTTTTTGTTTTGATTTTGTTT
>CAIYSA010000491.1 GCA_903928655.1 uncultured Bacteroidota bacterium | reverse complement strand
TTTTGCTTTAACAAAAAAAATGACTGAGGAACTCTTCCATGATTTATTTCTAAAAAATTCTTTTTCTAAGCTTTCTTTTATTTCAAAATCATTTAATGGGACATTTTCTCCAGCGAAAGATAGATTGCTTGGCATATTTAAGCCTAAAATCTTAAAATTAGAATTAGAATAATCTAAACAATCCGATTTAATATTAAATGAAATTATTTTTAATAAATAAATAATGACAACTAATAATGAAAAAGAAAAGAAATATCGATTTAACAATGATTTATCTTTAGAAAAATACCTAATTATAGATACTGAGATATTCATTTCCGTTTAATAATTGTATTTAAATATAAGGATACAAATACTAAAGAACAAAAAACGATGCATACTATCAGCCATGCAAAATGATAATTAAGGATAAGATTTAAAGCTAAAGAAAGTCCGATAAATTGTATACAAAAATATAGAATAGCAATTCGTTTTTCTGTAATTCCTTTAAAAAACAAATGATGAGTTGTATGATCTTTTCCGCCAATAAATGGGGATTTTCCAATTTTAATTCTATTAGTAAAAACAGTGATTGTATCAACTAATGGCAAAATATATACCGTACATACTACAACAAAACCAATAAGAATTGGATCAACACTGTACCACGAGTTATTAATAAAAGATGAGCTATTCCAACAGCTATCAATACCAATAATTGCTAAAAATAAACCCATAAATTGGCTACCAGTATCACCCATAAACATTTTTGCAGGGTGCCAATTATAAATTAAAAAACCTAACAACCCACCTAATAAGCCTAAACTCAAAAATGAAACTGGTGAAAAAACCATATGCAAATTAAAATGTAAGGACACTATAAAGAATAATATTACAATTGATACAATGGTTGCAATACCATCCATATTATCAAGCATGTTTATAGAATTCATAATACCTACAACCCAAAAAACAGTAAACGCAAAATTAAAAGTTTCACATGTGAAAATATTAATTTTAGTATTGGTAAAATATAAAATTAGTCCGCAAACAAATTGAACTAAAAATTTCAATAATGGTTTTGTATTATAGGCATCATCTGCTAAACCCATAACGAAGGCTAAAGTACAAACAGTTAATATTCCTATTATTTTTAAATTGCTGTGATGAAAAGGTAATAGGTTAATAATTATAACAAGAAAAACAAACGTAATTAAAAAGGTTAAATAAAATGAAATACCACCTAATGATGGTTTAGAAGAACTGCTCCATCTAATTTCTTTAATGGAATCACTTCTACTTCCTAAATTTTGAGAAAATTTTAAAAAAATTAAGTTAATAATAAAGGAAAATATAAAAGTAATAACAAGTATAAGTATTACAAATAATAGAGTATGTTTTTGAAAAAAATCCATTAAAAAGGACTTTTAAAATCTTTGAAAATTGTCCCCAATATATCTTTTTCAGATATTAGAGGATTTTCAATTTGCCAATTAATATTTAAATCTAAATCATTCCAAAAAACAGTTCCTTCAGATTCTTTATTATAAACCTGAGTACATTTATATGAAAAAATAGTGTTATCACATAAGGTTACAAAGCCATGAGCAAAACCAGGAGGAATATAAAACATGGTTTTATTTTCTTCAGTTAATTCAATCGAAAAATGTTCTCCATATGTAGCTGAATCTTTTCTAATATCAACAGCCACATCAAGAACAGCACCTTTAATTACTCTAACTAATTTACCCTGTGCAAATGGAGGAGATTGGAAATGCAAACCCCTCAATACACCTTTATGAGATAAAGATTGATTATCCTGAATAAATTCAGTTGAAATATTATTTTTCGTAAAAGCTTCTTTATTATAACTTTCGAAAAAATAACCTCTATTATCCAAAAAAACTTTTGGCTTAATAATATATAAATCTTTAATTTTAG
>CAIYSA010000490.1 GCA_903928655.1 uncultured Bacteroidota bacterium | reverse complement strand
AGGTGTTTTATTTTCTTTGAAATAGGCTTTTATATCTGCAATTCCTTTTAGTGTGTTCATGCTAATTATTTTTATTTTATTATTCCTTTCGAAATATAATTTTTTTCTGTTATTTTTTTGCTTTTGATTTTGCTTCACTTAAAGGTGCGGCATTCATAGCATGCATTGCACCCATTGCTGAAATTGTGTTTTTACGATTCAATGCTTCTGCAGTAAATACTTTTAATCCAAGTTCTGCTCTATAGCCGTGAACTTCCTTAACATCAAGTGCAATCATAAATTTAATAATCTCTTCACTCACTACTTGTCCTGGCACTAAAATTGGGAATCCAGGAGGATAAGGGATTACAAATGAAGTAGAAACCAATTCTTTGTTTTTTGCTAAAGCTCCTAAACACTCACTCATAGGAATATATTCACATAAATCCTCTTCATAAGCTAAGAAAAATGCTTCTCTTATATTTCCACCTGGCACACCTGGTGATGCTTGAAAAGAACGGTGAAAGTAACTAAAATCAGGTAACGGCGGTACATCTTTAATTAATGAGGTGATGTGTTTCTGCGAAATCTCGGCTTCTCTTTTATTTAATGAACGGTTACTTTCATCTAACTCATCTGCAATTTGTAATAATGCATTTATTAAGAACGTCACACTTCCACGTGTTGTTCCAATATTTGTCATTAACAAAACAGTATTACGCGATGTTTTATTTAATTGAATATTAAAACGATCCATTAAGTAAGTTGTTTTAAAGGCATCGCCAGTGATACCTGCTTTTCCTACTGAAAGTGTTACTTTAGTTGGGTCTAAAACAAATTCATCTTTTTCCCAAGATTCTTCCATTCTATCCCAACCAGTTTCAACAGTGTAATATTCGCTTAATCCGCATTGACGATAAGCTTCTGGAATTAAATCTTTTACATTTAGGATATGAAAGTACTTACTTAATTTTGGATGATCTTGCACCTTAGAGCGCAGTACCATTGCCATTTCAATACTTTTTTCAACTAATTCATATCCTTCCAATTCTACTTGTCTTCTTCCTGCATCTAGCGAAGCAAGAATTTGATAATTTGGAGAAGTTGTCGTATGTGTCATATAAGATTCTTGAAAATTATCGGCTACACGTCGACTATACTCTTCATCCCAAATTTGTATCATTGAGCCTTGGCGGAAACTTGATAACGTTTTATGTGTGCTTTGAGTAGCGTAAACTCTAATCTTAACTTTTTCAGGATCGGGTAGAGTAGGCAGTTCATTTGGTTTTAAAGAGGCTATATGTTTTTTATATTCTTCTTTATATTCTTCGCTTCTGTATTTATTAAATAACTTTTGTGCCACATACATTCCTGTGCGTTGCTTATAGGTATAGGTAAAACTAGCAAATGCAAACCAAGCTTCGTCCCATAAAAAAACCATATCTGGTTTAATAGCTAACACTTCTTGCATAACTTTTTCTACATTATAAACCAAGCCATCAAAAGTACAATTGGTTAATAATAGCATTTTCACTTTATCTAAACGACCAGCATTTTTTAAAGCAATCAATCTGTCTTTGATTATTCTTAATGGCACAGCACCATACATCGAATATTCTTCAATAGGGTAAGAATCTAAATACACAGGAAATGCGCCAGCTAATACTAAACCATAGTGATGTGATTTATGACAATCTCTATCTACTAAAACAACATCGCCTGGTTTAATCAAAGCTTGTTGTACAATTTTATTGGCTGTAGAAGTCCCATTAGTAACAAAAAAAGTATGTTCAGCTCCATAAGCTTTTGCTGCTTTTTCTTGAGCTTTTTTTAATGGACCTTTCGGTTGAAGTAAAGAATCAAGTCCGCCGTTTGTTGCAGATGTTTCTGCTAAAAACACATTTCGACCATAAAAATCACCAAAGTCTGTAATCCACCTCGATTTAAAAACAGAGTTTCCTCGCGAAATTGGCATGGCATGAAATACACTGATTGGTCTTTTACTGTATTCTGTTAAAGCTGTATAGAAAGGCGTTTCAAAGCGTTCGTTAACACCACTAATGATTGATAAATGTAGTTCTTGAACATCTTCCATTCGGTAAAATATACGTCGGAAAGCTTTAAGAGTAGAATCTTGTAAATGTGTGAGTGATGAATCGGTGATATAATAAATATCAAGTTCTGGTCTAAATTGATGAATATATTTTCCTAATAATGGACCTAATTCACCATCTGTAACATGAGTTAAATCAATTTTTAAAACATTTTGAATAAATGGTTTAATAAGTTTAGTAATGTTTGTAGATAAAAGCAATGGCGCATATCTAATGCATGCTGCTTGAATGTTATAGTTAAAAAATAAACAAATTAAAGCATCCTGAAAAGAACGTTGCATGACAATATCATAAGTCAAATTTCCTTGAGGATTAATGAGCGTTTTGAATTTGTTTTTAAGAGCAGCTTCTTCTTTCGAAGACATATCTTCAACATATAAAACCTCGAAATAATTTTTTTTAGAATTACTAGATGATTTTTCTTTGTTATTTTCGTTTGAAATAGTTCCATTAAATTTTTCATGAATCATTTCAGGATGCAGTCGATAATTATCACTTACCAATAAACTAACAATTTCAGAAACCTGATTACTAACGGCTTTTAATTCGCTTTTTTGCACAGCCTTAATT
Source organism: uncultured Bacteroidota bacterium (assembly GCA_903928655.1). Classification (GTDB taxonomy): domain Bacteria; phylum Bacteroidota; class Bacteroidia; order B-17B0; family Aurantibacillaceae; genus UBA4416. Next base: position 6,216 of record CAIYSA010000490.1, on the reverse strand, counting down.
ATTCTGCTTACCAAAGGTGCACCAGGAAATGAAAAATATTGTTCAATACTTAAAAGGTTTTGAAGTACTTCATTTAATTCATTTAAACGAGTTTCAAACATATCGCTATTTTGAAGGCGAGTTATTTGATTACTTTTTTCTTTAAGTTCATTCCATAAATCAATTCTTAATTGATTTATATTATAATGTTTGGAGTTCATAAAATATTGTTAAACTATTAAAATTTGGAATGTAATGCTAATCGGTTGCCTTCTGAATCTATAAATAAAGCAAAGTATCCGGCTGTTTCACTCAAAAAAGTTTTTTCCATTACAACTCTTCCACCAGCTTCATTTACTTTTGATAATACATTGTTTAAATCTGTTCCACCATTTAAATAAATTAATGGGCCAACTTCACTTGGCACACAACCATGGCCTGTAACAATAGCGCCACCAATTCCACTCTCCGCAGGAAAAAAACCCATAGCAAACCCATTTAATTCAACAGTAGTCATTTCGATCCCATAGATATAATTAAAAAAAGCAACGGAACGATAATGATTATATGCAGGTATTTCGAACCATGTAACAAAATTTTTAAAAACAGATTGCTGTTTTAGTTTTTGTAAATTAGCTTCTTTTATTTTTTCTTTTAAATTTACTGTAGATCCCATTTTATTTTATGTAGTTTTTTTAAATTTAAAATTTAGCTAATATAATTCTATTCGTTTAATTTTAGGATTAAAAATTGAGTATTTAAAAACATATTTCAAGTTTTTTAGCAATTTTCTTTATAATTAGACGATTTATTTTCCAAATTCCTACTTTACTTGTTGAAAAAAATACTTTGTGCGCAGGATATGATGTATTTCATCGTCTAAATAGTTAGCAAAGTTTAAATCACGCTTATTTTAATTGATTTTATAACCATTATTATACTTCAAAGTTGAATTAATATTATAAATTTATAGGCTACTTAAAATCAAATAAAGGTTAAACTTTTTAATTAAATTATAATTATTATATTTTGAAAACTGTACTCGATTACATAAAGGCTAATTATTGGATTCAGTGCGTTTTAAACAGTTATAGTTTAATGTTTTTTTCGTTAAATAATGTATTAGCGTTTATTATTTTATTAGTTACTTTTTTTTCTCCAGCAGTTGGGTTATGTGGTTTGGCTGCGATTGTTTTAATAAATATTTCAGCATATTTTATTGGATTCAATAGAGACGAAATTCATAATGGTATTTTTGGCTTTAATGCTTTATTTTTAGGTTTGGCAATGGGTTACGAGTTTTCTTTTAATTCAATATTCATAGTTTTATTTTTAACAGCAATATTGGTTTTACTCTTAATAACAGTATGGTTAAAAGGATTATTTGCCATTTATCACTTGCCATTTCTTTCATTTCCTTTTATTTTTACTTATTGGATTGTATCGTTAGCTTCGTCAAACTTTATGAATATACATATTGATGAAAATCATATTTATACGATTAATGAAACCATGCGTAATGAATCCTCCTTGTTTTACCATTTAGTGCATTCGATGGATGAATTAAATATATTTCCGTTTGCTCTTATTTATCTTAAAACATTAGCGGGTACATTTTTTCAAACGAGTGTTTTAGGTGGTATTTTAATTGCGTTTGGCTTATTGTATTTTTCTCGAATTGCTTTTTCTTTAAGTGTTATAGGCTTTTCTTTAGCCTATTTTTTCTATTCGCTATTTGGAGCAGATGTAGGCGATTTAAATTATAATTTGGTTGGGGCTAATTTCATTTTTCTAGCAATTGCAATAGGATGCTTTTTTCTAATTCCTAACAGATATAGTTATATTACAGTAATAATTTTAGTTCCAGTTTTAATGTTAATAGCAATGTTTTTAGGCAAAATGCTTTTTGTATTTCAGCTCAAAGCCTATTCACTTTCATTTAGTGTAGTTTGCACAGCGTTTCTGTTTTCCTTAAATCAGCGTTGGTTGCATAAATATCTTCAAGTTGTTACACTTCAGTATTTTTCGGCTGAAAAAACGATTTATAAATACATCAACTCTTTGCAACGTTTTAAAAATGAACATCTCTATAAAATTTCACTTCCATTTTCTGGAGAGTGGAATGTTAGCCAAGGTTATGATGGAAAAATAACCCATTTAGGAGATTGGAGTAAAGCCTTAGATTTTGTAATAGTCGATTCTAAATCAAATACATATCGTGAACCAACAAGCAGAAGAGACGATTTTACTAGAGAAAATTTTTACTGTTACAACAAAGAGATATTTGCTCCATTTGATGGTTATGTTTATGATATTGTAAATACGGTTGAAGATAATGATATTGGTGATATGAATACTGAATATAATTGGGGTAATACCATTGTTTTAAATCATTTAAATGGTTTGTTTTCTCAAATTAGTCATATTAAAAAAGATACATTTAATGTTTTTGTAGGCCAGTATATTACAAAAGGCACTTATCTCGCAACTTGCGGTAATTCTGGCAGATCGCCCGAACCACATATTCATTTTCAATTACAAACGTTACCAACTGTTGGCGCAAAAACGTTAGCTTATCCAATTTCTTATTTTATTGAAAGAACTGGTACTAAAAAAGTTTTAAAAATTTCAGAAATACCAACTGAAGGATCATTTATTAGTAATGTTCAAGTTAATGAATTATTAGTGAATAGTTTTTCGTTTTTGCCTGGACATAAAATGTCATTTCAAAAAGAAAATAGCGGCGAGTTAGTAAAATGGGAAGTTCATACAGATGCATTAAACAGAACATACATTCATTGTGAAGAAAGTAAGTCTTTTGCATATTTTGTTAATGATGGAGTGATGTTTTATTTCACGGATTTTGAAGGAGATAGAGATTCTTTATTATTCCATTTTTATTTAGCAACATATAGGCAACTATTTGGATATTATGAACATATAATAATTACTGATAATGTTTCTTTAATTCATTTTAATAATAAATTAATTCAATTTTTTCAAGATTTTATTGCGCCTTTTTATTTATTTACAAAGGCTAATTATAGTTCTACGTTTTCCTATGCTGATAATATTTACGCCCCACAAAAATTAATAATTAATTCTGAAATTGAAACAAAAGTCATGAATTTTACTTTCAAAAAAGTTAATTTTGAGTTAGAATTAAAGGATCAAAAAATACATAAATTTACTATCCACAAAAAGAACACATCAGAATCATATATTTATAAACATCTATAAACATTTTTCAATAAATAAACAGTCTTTTAATAAAACATTTCTTAAACCTTAAACAAAACATGAACCTATTAAAAAAAACGTTAGCAGGCATAATAACGGTAACTTCTTTAACTTTAAATTCTCAAAACAAAACATTAGCTTCTGCTTTTAGTCAATCATACGATTATGAAGCGATTGCAAAGTATGATGCTGCTATTTCATCCATAAATGCTGTTTATAGTGCAACTTCTTACGAAATTAATTTGCGATTAGGTTGGTTAAATTATTTAGCAGGAAAGCATAAAGAGTCTATTTCGTTTTATCAAAAAGCAATTACATTAATGCCAGCAGCAACTGAGCCTAAATGGGCAATTATTAATCCATTTACTAAACTAGAAAGTTGGAATGATATTGAAAAAACGTATCTAGCGATTTTAAAATTAGATCCCAAAAACAGCACTGCAAATTATAATTTAGGATTAATTTATTATTACCGTAAAGATTATTTTAGTGCAAAAAAGTATTTTGATGTGTCCTTAAATTTAAGTCCATTTGGTTATAATAATATGTTAATGAGCGCTTGGACAAATTATTTTTTAGGTAATAAAAGTCAAGCATCTGTTTTATTTAATAAAACCTTATTATATAGCCCCAACGACTCATCAGCTTTAGAAGGATTAAGTTTAATCAAATAATTTATAACAGTGTATTTAAATAGAACTTCAAAACTAATCCTCCTGTTTTTTGTATTAATAGCAGGAAAAACAATATCACAAGACACATTAAATTCTACGATTGTTGAGCAAAAAAGCTATCAATTATATTTGGATAAAAATTGGAGCGAACTTATTAAATTTGGTAATAACTCTATAAATAAAGGCTTTGATTACTATTATTTGCAAATAAGAATAGGTATAGCTTATTTTGAGAAAGAAAATTACAGCCTTGCTGAAAATCATTTCAAAAAAGTTTTAGAGTTTAATTCGGATGATGAATTAGCAAAAGAATATTTATACTACTGTTATATTTATAATGGAAGAAATGAGGAAGCTAGATTGTTAAGTAAAAATTTTGGGAATGATTTATCTGAAAAAATTGGAATAAATAAACAATCAAAAGTAGGATTTGTGATGCTTGAAGGAGGAACCAAAATTACTGATAGTCCGAATTATTATGACGATAGTACTAAAAAAAATTCCAATTATTTTAATCCTCCAGTATATTTACAATTAGGATTAAATCATTTTGTTAAAAATAGATTTTCTGTTTTCCATGCTTTAACATATTATAAGCAAGTAAGTTTTTTAGGTGATGCAAGGCAAATTCAATATTATATAAAAGCATCAATTCCTATTAAAAAAAATTGGTTGATTTCACCATCCATTCACTTGTTACAATCTAATTTTATTTCGGAGTCTGTTATTACAACAACTATGATTGGAGGACCACCACCACCTCCTGGTTTTCCGCCTCCAATCGTTACAAAAACTACTTCTGTAACTAATTCATCAAAATCTAATGCAGTTGTAGGTTCTTTAGCTGTTCAAAAAACAATTAATAAATTTACCCTTTCATTAGGAACTTTAGTTTCTAATATTGCGAATAAAACTCAAATAATTAATAATGGTTTTATTTCTTATTCTGTATTTGGGAATATTAAATTAGTTTTAGGTTGCACTGGTTACGCACATACAACAAATAATTATTCAACTACTTATGCTGCATTTACGCCTTTTATTTATGTTCAACCATTTCATAAACTATCAATTAAAGCAAGTTATTTCTTAAATAATAGAACTAATATTATTGAGGACAATGGATATTTGGTTAATAATTCATTTGATTTAACAACATCTCGTTGGTCGGGATTAGTAAATTTAAATCTTAATAAAAAGATTTCAATTTATGGATTATATCAATTAGAAAATAAAAAGGAAAAAGGTCAATTATTTATATATAAATATAATGTTATTGTTTTTGGTATTAAAATAACTCCTTAATAAGTTTTATTTATCGACTAAATATTAAAATAATCGCATTAAATATCTTGTTAATTATTTAACCTTATTTTTTTTGGTAATATCCGTTTATTCCTTAATTTAATACCTTGTATTTGATTGATAATAAATGAACTATAATAAAAAATTGACGGTTATTAATATTAAACATGAAGAGCTAATTACAAGTTCTTTAGAAAATTGTAGAAGCAATCCTCAAAAAGGAATTGATTTTGCTGATGAGGCATTAAAATTGTCTTCAGTTGAGTCTCATGAAGAAGCTCAAGCTTTAGTTTGTAAAGGTGCATGCCAAGTTTGGTTAGGAGATTATGAGAGTGCTTTAAAAAACTTGTTTGAACCATTACAATTATTAGAAAGTTATAATGATTCAAAATTCCAAACTCATACTATTTATCATATTTTTTGCGCTTTTTATTTTTTAGGAGATTATGATAATGCTTTAAAATATGCATACGAATTGTTAAATAAGGCTGAAAAATTTAACGATTCAGCGTCTCAAGCAAACGCATTTAATGGAATCGGATCTATATTTTATGCATCTGGCGATAACGAAAAAGCAATTGAAATACTATCGAAGGGATTGATAATTGCTCAGGATTTATCAGACAAGCATTTATTAGCAAGAATATTAGATGGAATAGGAACAGCTTATTTTAATTTAAAAAATATTAAAAAATCTATTCAATTTAAAGAAAGAAGTTTAGAAACTGCTCGTTCAATAGGTTTACAAAATACAGAATCATTTGCTTTAGATGGTTTGGCTCAAATTTATCTTGCAACAAATAATTTAGTTAAGGCTGAAGAATATTTTAAAGAAAGTTTATCAATTAGAGAAGACATTAATTTTAAATATGGTATTTCAGAGTCTAATCTTTATTTAGGAAATTTATATTTACAACTTGGCATTTTAGACAAAGCTAAATCTCATTTAGAGGTTGCTTTAGAAATAGCAAATGAGTCAAATTCGAAAGAGATTATTTATAAAACTCATGAAGCATTT
>CAIYSA010000489.1 GCA_903928655.1 uncultured Bacteroidota bacterium | reverse complement strand
GCCTTTGTATGTTATGTTTTTAGGACTCATGACAAAAATATTCGGCTTTAAATTATTGTTGTTTAAGTTTACAAATGTCGTTTTTAATTTTTTCGCTGTATTCTTTTTCTATAAGTCTTTCGTTAAACGTATTCCGTTTATTGTTTTGGTGCCAGTTATGCTATTTGTTAGTTGTAATCACCTAATTCAGTATTTTGCTAGTATGACTTTTACTGAAGCTTTTTATTTATTCTTACAATCAATTTTCTTCTTTTTCTTTTTTAAATTATATGATGCTTTACAAGTTGAACCGAATGGTTTAAAACATTTAAAAAAATGGGCTTTACTAGGATTATTTACATTTTTAATTGCTACCTGTAAAAGTGTTGCTATTGTAGCTGTTCCAGTGCTAATTTTATTTTTTGTATTAGAAAAACAATGGAAGAACGCTGGTTTAGCTTTAGGTAGCTATTTGATTTTTAAAATACCTTATGAATTAATTGTTAAGGTAATTTGGGGAACACAAAATCAATTTGCTGGACAAAGTAAAATTTTATTATTAAAAGATCCTTATGATAAAGCATTAGGAAATGATGATATGGCTGGTTTTATAGGTCGTTTTTTTGATAATTGTAATTTGTATTTAGGGAAACGTTTTTTCGAATTATTAGGCTTTCGCTCTGAAAATCCTCAAGCTTTGCAAACAGCCGAAGGATTTGAAAAATTAAAAGGAGAGTATAGCATGGTTGCATTTATTGTTGTTGTAATTATTTTAATTGCTTTATTTAAAGTTATTAAACAAAAAAATAAACCATTAGTATTTTTTGGTTTATTTACTGGCGCACAATTATTATTATCATTTATTATACTCCAAGCACGTTGGGATCAACCACGTATTATTTTAATTTGTATGCCGGTTATGCTAATTTTAATTTATAATTTGTTTTATTCAACCGTAAAAAAAACAGGAATGGGGCAATTAATCTATATAGCTATTGTTGGCATTATTTCAGGTTCAATTTTATTAGCCTCTGTAAAAAGAGGTTCTGCTAATATTCCAATTGTAAAGAAAAATTTTTCAGGAAATATTTATTTTGGTTACACCCCTGATTGGCAAAACTTTTTAAAGTGTAGTAAATGGTGCGCTGATAGTTTATCTCAAAATACCTTGGTAGCAAGTCGTAAAGCTCCTATGAGTTTTGTTTACGCTAATGGTAAAAAGTTTTTTCCAATTTATAGTGTGATAAAAAAAGACACTTTAACTCAACAATCTAATCCCGATAGTGCTTTAGCTTTTTTTAATGAAAAGGGTGTAACACATATTATGTTAGCGAGTTTAAGGATAAATCCAAATGAAAATTCGGGGCAAGTGATAAATACATTACATAATATTGCTCAACCTATTATGGAAAAATATCCTAATAAACTCAAGCTTATCCATACCGAAGGTTTAAGTGAACAAACGTATTTATTTGAAATTACAAAATAAATGGAATCATCATTCAGTATTAAATTAGGAAATTTTTTATTTAAAAATTGTTTCCCACTTTATAAAATAACGTATCAATCGTTTAAACAAAAGCAAGATGCTTTTGAAATTTCTTTAATTAAAAAATATACTAAGCCAAATGATACCGTGCTTGATATTGGCGCAAACATTGGTTTTTATGCAGAATTACTTTCAAATGCTGTCGGTGCAAATGGTAAAGTGCATTGTTTTGAACCAGATACAACTAATTTTAATTATTTAGAAAAACGTTGCGTTAATTTAAAAAATATAAGGATAAACAATAAAGCCGTTTCTGATAAAACAGGAGTATTAAAAATATATACGTCCAAGCAATTAAATGTTGATCATCGTACATATAAACCCGATGATTATGATCAGGAAATTGATATTGATGCGATTGCAATTGATGATTATTTGAACGGACAATTAGTAAACTTTATTAAAATGGACATCCAAGGATTTGAAATGAGTGCCGTGAAAGGTATGCATAAAACATTGGAAAGCCCTGATTTAAAAATGCTTTCAGAGTTTTGGCCTTACGGAATGCGAAAAGCAGGAACAAGTGTTTTAGACTATTTTCAATATTTAAAACAATACAATTTTTTTATTTACTTAATCGACACTAATACCTTAACCGAATTAACGGAAGAAAAAGTAAAATCATTTTTGGATTTACCAGAAAGTAGTTATATGAATATTTTTGCAAGTAAAACTCGTGTTTAAAAAATATACCATAGATTTTGATTTAGATGATCCAAGAGCAAGCTTGGCACATCGCACAATTATTTTAGAAAAACCGTTTTTAAAAAGATTGTATACCGAATGGTATCAGCAATTTATTTCAGTTTCTAAATCGGTTGGAAAAGGTATTTATTTGGAAATAGGCTCTGGTGGCGGGTTTTTGAAAGATGTATTTCCTGAAGTGGTAACATCTGATATTTTGGATTTGCCAGTAGTAGATAAAGTATTTAGTGCTGAGGAAATGCCCTATAAAGAAAATGAATTAGGAAGTATTATGATGCTAAATGTATTTCACCATATACCACGACCATATTTATTTTTAAATGAAGCGTAACGAACATTAGTAAAAGGTGGAAAAATTATTATGATTGAACCTGCTAATTCTAATTTAGGACGATTTATTTATAAACGATTTCACCACGAGCCGTTTGAGGAAAATGGTCCAAGAGAAATTAAAGCGGGTAATCCTTTGAGTAATTCGAACCAGGCTTTACCACACATTTATTTTGAAAGAGATTTAGATTTATTTGCAAAAGATTATCCTCAGCTTAAAATCAATAAAATAACGTATCACACTCCATTTATGTATGTGTTGAGTGGTGGCGTTTCTCGCAGTTCGTTATTACCATTTTTTATGTATGGTTTTGCAAAAAGCATGGAATGGTTAGTTAAGCCATTTAGTAAACAATTGGGATTATTTTGTACAATTGAAATAGAAAAGATTTAAGTTTTTTAAATACCTTGAAATGTTGTCACTATAAATAAATATTACTAAAAATAGAGTCCAATGTATCCATTTATTCCAAAATCTTCATCATAATATTTTGCATTTATTATCCTTTCAAAAATACTTAGTCCTAAAATAAGATTCTGTGCTTTTTTAGGATAATAAAAAACATATTGTTCTAAATGAGTACCTAATATAGTTTGTTCCATTTTATTTTCGGAATATTTATAAGATGTTGGATAGCCCATGGGATTAAAGGAGGCAGGTGTAGATTTCAGTTCAGTTATTACTTGTTTCCCATAAAGAATTGAAAATTCGGGTTGAAAAACAAAATATTTGTTTATTTGATAGCGAATATTTACTCCACCAGTTCCAAAAAAAATATTAGTACTTATGTTTTGTGGAATGATAATATTATCAGATAGCCAAATTTTTTCAGATGCCAAATTAAATCCTAAGCCAATTTTATTATTATTTTTTAAAATAAAATTACCAACATATT
>CAIYSA010000488.1 GCA_903928655.1 uncultured Bacteroidota bacterium | reverse complement strand
TATGATTTTGTTTCGTCTGCTGTTTTAAATTCGTTACAAGCATTTTTAAAAATAGTAGGATAATTTTTTAGATAATTTAATATTTGCAGATTAAAAATAAAAAGACCTACTTATTTTAAAAATAAGTAGGTCTTTTTTTTAAATTTAAAGTTTTGTTATTAATTTACTTTTTAAATCCAAATACTTTTTTCAAAATATCAGAAACACGCGCTAAAGGATCTTTTCTAATTTTAGCTTCTTCATCTAAAATCAAAACCATCAATCCGTTTACTGCTTTTGTACAAACATAATCATTTAAATCTGGATTTTGTTTTTTTACTCCAGGCAATTTGTTGTAAGCTGTTGCTAAAGGAGCCCAATAGCTAGTAACTTTAGTAGTTGCTATTGCTTCTTTTACAACTGGCATAAATTTTTCTTTAAGCGGAGAAAATGTTTTTTCGCGTAAGTAATGAGTAGCAGCAGAATCTGAACCATTTAAAATAGCAAAACCATCACCAATGCTCATACCTGTAATTGCATCAGTAAAAACAGGAGCTGCTTTTTTAGCTGCTTCTTCGGCAGCTCTATTTAACGAAGTTTCAAAATCAGTTACCTTGCCTTGCATACCCATTTTAATTAATTTATCTCGCATATCTTTGGCTTCTGCTGGCCAAGGAATAAATAATTTTGGGTTTTTTAAATAACCATCTGCTTTAGAGGCCAAACCTGATGAATTATTTGTTCCTACGGTTAAAGCTTCTTTTAGTCCTTTAATTACTTCATCATTACTCAATGACGGTGTTGAAGCAGCTGTTCCTGTTAGAATAGCATTTGCTTTTTCTTTAGCTTCTTTTTCTGCAATTTTCGCAGCTTCTTTTGCAGAATTCCATGCACCACCCAAAGTTTGTGAATTTGAAAGTAAGCTGCCTAATAAAATGCAGGTTATTATTAATGTTCTAATTTTCATAATGTATATTTTATTTTTTTATCTAATTAATTTAAAACTGTAGATTTACAAATACTTTGCCAAAGATAGAATCAAAAGGTATTAAATAATAATTTTTTTGAATGAATGCAGAACTTTTAACAATTGGAGACGAAATATTAATTGGTCAGATTATAAACACAAATTCTGTTTGGATGGCTCAACAGCTTAATATGGCTGGCATAAGTGTAATTTATATGAGTTCGGTAGCTGATAAAAAACAAGCAATAATTGATGCTTTGGATGCTGCAAGTAAACGTTCAGATATTGTTTTAATAACTGGTGGATTAGGTCCAACCAAAGATGATATTACTAAAAGTACATTTTGTGAATATTTTAGTACACATTTAGTTTTAGATAATGATGTTTTATCAGATGTTACTATTTTTTTTAATAATAGAAATAAAGATGTTTCGGATATAAATAAAAAGCAAGCCGAAGTTCCTTTTGGATGTAAAGTTATTAGAAATAAAAACGGAACTGCCCCTGGAATGTGGATGGAAAAAAATAATGTTCATTTTATTTCAATGCCTGGCGTACCTTATGAAATGCAAGGAATGATAACTGATGACGTAATTCCTGAATTAAAAAAGAGATATAAATTACCTTTCATTTACCATAAAACTATTTTAACACAAGGAATAGGAGAAAGTGTTTTATGTGAATTAATTAGTGATTGGGAAGACGGCTTAGCAATAAATGAAATTGGATTAGCTTATTTACCTTCACCTGGAATGGTTAGATTAAGATTAAGTAGCAAAGGATTTGACGAAGTTATATTAAAACATAAAATCGATTTTGAAATAGAAAAAGTTAATCCATTGATTGATAAATATATTTATGGTTATGAAAGTTATGGAGAAGAGCAGCCAAAATTAGAATATATTTTAGGTAAAATTTTATTAGATAAAAAATTAAAATTAGGATTGGCTGAGAGTTGCACAGGTGGTTATATTTCACATTTAATTACAAGTGTTTCGGGCAGTTCTGCTTATTTTAATGGTTGTATTGTTCCATATCACAATGAATTTAAACATGCTTTGTTGTGCGTTGATAATTCGGTTTTCGAGACGAGTGGGGCAGTTAGTAATGATTGTGCAACAGCTATGGTAAAGCAAACACTTATTAAGTTTAATGCTGATGTTGCTATTGCGGTTTCTGGAATTGCTGGACCGAATGGTGGAACTATTGAAAAACCGGTTGGAACAACATGGATTGCGGTTGCGTATAAAGATCAAGTAGTTTCTAAACAATTTGTATTTGGAGATAATAGAATGAGAAATATTCAAACAACAGCTATTACTGCAATGAATATGTTACGGAAATTAATTTTAAATATTGAAGATTAAATAAATGAATTTAGCATTTAGAGAATTTGGACAAGGGCAACCATTAATTATTTTACATGGTTTATTCGGACAAAGTGATAATTGGAATACGTTAGCAAAACGATTTGGAGAATCTGGATTTAGAGTTTTTACTATTGACCAACGTAATCATGGATTATCGCCGCATAGCGAAGAATGGAATTACGAAGTTATGGCTGATGATTTAAAAGATTTTATTGATTTTCATAATTTGCAAAATCCTATTCTTTTAGGCCACAGCATGGGAGGCAAAACTGTTTTGTTTTTTGAATTATTTTATCCAACTATTTCTTTAAAAAATATAGTTGTTGATATTGCTCCAAGAGCTTATGAACCTCATCATCAAGATGTTTTAGATGCTCTTAACGCGGTTGATTTTTCTAACATTAATACTCGAAAAGAGGCTGAAGCTATTTTAGGTAATTATATTTCGGATTTTGGAACTAAACAATTTTTACTTAAAAATATTTATTGGCGTGAGGATGAAACCAAGCAGATGGATTGGCGTTTTAATTTAAAAGTGATTTTTGATAACATTAATTCAATTGGCATTGAATTGCCATTTTTTACAAGTGCAAAACCATTTTTATTTATCAGAGGGCAAAAATCAAATTATATAAATGACTCTGATATTATTGATTTAGAAAATAGATTTACTAATTTAGAATTAGAAACAATTTTAAATAGCGGACACTGGGTGCATGCCGAACAGCCTGAGGCTTTTTTAAATAGTGTTTTAAAATTTATTTCTAAAGATTAAAGTTTTCATCAATAAATCGAATGGCATTTTTTAATCTTACTTCTCCTTCACCCTTAATGATTTTATAATCAATGTTCAATTTTTCTAGTTCGTCTTTATTCGATTTAAATAAATGTTCCCGTAAATCTTCATTTTTTCTTTGAGAATCTAATACCCATTTTACTTCATTATTTAAAATAATATACATATCATAATCACGTGATTTTATGTTTTTAGTTATAAAATCAGGGACGATATTAAACGCATGAGTTGACCAGATTTTCAATGTAATTAATGAAGTATCGCAAAATAAATAGGTATTGGCTTTCTTAATTAAATCTCTTTCTAAATCCAATTGTTTTTTTGCAATAATCTCTAAATCGGAAATATTATAATTATTAATATCATGTTCTTCAAAATAAGTACGGGCGAATTCTGGAACAAAAATAGTATTGTAGTGTATTGCTAATTGCTTACATAATGTTGATTTTCCAGTACTTTCAGCCCCAATAATTACTATTTTTTTAATTTTTTTCTCCATAAATAAAAACCGTAAAGAGCCATTACGCTAAAAAATAAATAAAGAATGGCATAAGTTGGTAACTGTTTTACCAAGTATAAATATACATAAGCTAAATCAATAAGTATCCATAAAATCCAGTTTTCTATCCATTTTTTTGCCATCATATATGTACAAATAATACTTGAGGATGTTAAGATGCTTTCAAAAATTATTTTGTCTGATTTAATATATTTTAAAATAGGATATAAAATAAAACTTAAAATAATAATTCCTAAAAATACTAAAACCCAATTTTTTTTAGACATTTTTGAAATGTTAAATTCTTGAGTTTTATATTTATTCCAATATATCCATCCATATAATCCAGAAACAAAATAAAATATCTGTAAGGAAAAATCTCCAAACAAACGTGCCTTATAAAAAACAAAACCTTGAATAGAAACGGATATGATGCCAGCGGCCCAACACCAAATAGTTTCTCTTATAGTTAGTATTACTCCTAATATTCCAAAACACAATGCTAATAAGTCAATAACATTCATTATTCTATTGGAATATTTTTTTCTTTGCAATAATTTATTAATTCAATATATTTTTCAAATGGATGTGTACTTTTCCACAAATATCCATAAAGCGCTACCCCATAAAACCCTAATTGATAAGCTAATTCAATACTTTTAGGATTAATTCCACCTCGAGCAATAATTTTTTTATCCATTTTGATGTTAGCATTTTCTAGTGTTTCTTTATAAAAACCTGAATATAATTCGCCAGATACATTATGAAATATAGTACCTAAAAAGCAATAATCTGTTTTAACTTTTTCTGGCTCAAAAATTTCACTCATTCTTTTAAATGATATGGATTTAGTTAGTTTTGGTTTACGTAAATAAATCATTTTAGTATTCCACCATAATTTTATTTTTTTTTCGAGATGAGATGAAGTAAAATGAAATCCTTTTAAATTATATTTAAGAGCTAATTTATGATGTGAATGTATAATAATTCTGTCATGAAAATGAGTGGGAATTTCTTTTATATATTCATCTAATTCAACTGTTGTAAAACGATTTTTACGAAGATGAAGGCTTTGTAAACCTGCTTCAAACATTTTTATTACTGTTGTAATTTCGTTTTCATGTTTTCTTGAAGGAGTAATAACAATTAATTTCATAGTTAAATTTAAGTGTTGTAGTTGTTTGTATTAATTTAAATTATTTAAAAAGTGTACTTATTTCTTTTAAGAGTGTTGGCCTTATTTCTAAAGCATTTCCAATTACGATGTAATCAGGATTGGATTTTAAGATAGCTTTTATTTTTTGTATTGTATTTATTCCGCCTCCAATAATTAAAGGGATGGAAATTTCTTTTTTCACAGCATTTATGATACTATTTTTTATTGTTGAATTTGCGCCACTTCCCGATTCTAAATAAATGAGTTGTTTGCCTAATAATTCGCCTGCAATTGCAGTTTCAATTATTTCTTTCTTTGTTGACAAAGGATTTGTTTTTGTTATTTTTTGAGTAGTTGATATTTTATCACCATTAACTAAAATATATCCAATTGGTATGGTTTTTAATTTAGAAGATTTTATTTTTTTTGCAGCTACCACTTGTTTTCCAATTAAATAATCAGGATTTCGTCCTGATATTAATGATAAAATCAATATTCCATCAGCTTGTTTAGAAATTTGAGTTTCATCACCAGGGAAAATAATAAGCGGTATTTTAGTTTTTGATTTTATGGAACGAATTGTTTTTTCAAAATATCCATCCTTAATTTTGCTTCCACCAATAAAAAAGCAGTGTACGTTGCAAGTATTTGCAATATCAACTAATTCTGGATTATATTTATCAGGGTCGATAAGTACTATAAGTTTTGTATGTTTTGTTTTTGTTAACATGCAGAAATTTCTTTTAACGAATAAACGAGCATATATTCTTCAATTTTTAAATAAGCAAGTTCATATGATTTATTGAAATTAGTCATATTTATATTTCCAACTATAGTTCCTGAATGATTCTTAATAAATGCGTTAATATAAAGGTTTTTAATAAAATCTACTTCCTTTAGTCCATAAATTTTATATAAACTTTCTTTAGCTCCCCAATAAATCAATAATTTTTCGGGATCATTTTCAGCATTTATAAGCTCACTTTCCGCTAAAAATTTATGTTTGATTTTTAAAACTTTATCTCTTACTAATTCTATATCTATGCCTGTTTTCTCAAAATCATTTATAATAATAGCAATTTTATCATGAGAATGGGTAATTGAAATATGTTTGTACTCATTTAAAAGATAAGGTTTCCCATTTTCATCATATTGTATTTCAATTTCTTTATTGAGTAAATGATTAATAAGATATTGTTTTCCTTTTGTTTCAATTTCTCGTTTTTGGTTGAGATTATTAACTTCAGCAAACTTGTTTAATTGAAGTAATCCAATCACTAAACCTTCTTTTATGTTAAAAACTGAAATCAAAATACTATTAAACAATTTTAAAATTTGAGTGTTACAAACTTATATCTTATCTTTGAAAGATATAAAAAATAATAATAACTAAAATAATAAATTAAATGTCATCAGTAGCAACAGGAAAGTACTTAGCGTACAAAGTAAAAGATATCTCATTAGCAGAATGGGGTCGTAAAGAAATAAAATTGGCAGAAGAAGAAATGCCAGGATTAATGTCACTTCGTGCAGAATATGGAGCTTCTCAACCTTTAAAAGGTGCTCGTATTTCTGGTTGTTTACATATGACTATTCAAACTGCTGTTTTAATTGAAACATTAACGGCTTTGGGTGCTGAAGTTACTTGGAGTTCTTGTAATATATTTTCAACTCAAGATCACGCAGCAGCAGCTATTGCAGCAGCAGGTATTCAAGTTTACGCTTGGAAAGGCATGAGTGCTGAAGAATTTGATTGGTGTATTGAACAAACTTTATGGTTTGGTGAAGAACGTCAACCATTAAACATGATTTTGGATGATGGTGGTGATTTAACTAACTTAGTTTTTGACGTATATCCTGAATTAGCAGCTGCTATCAAAGGTTTATCTGAAGAAACAACTACTGGAGTTCACCGTTTATATGAGCGTATGAAAAATGGTACATTATTGTTGCCAGCTATCAACGTTAATGATTCTGTTACTAAATCTAAATTTGATAACAAATACGGTTGTCGCGAGTCATTAGTAGACGCTATTCGTAGAGCTACTGATGTAATGATGGCTGGTAAAGTTGCAGTTGTTGCTGGTTATGGTGATGTTGGAAAAGGTTCTGCATTATCATTATCATCTCAAGGTGTGCGTGTTATCGTTACAGAAATTGACCCAATTTGTGCATTACAAGCTGCAATGGATGGTTACCAAGTAATGAAAATGGACAATGCCGCTAAAATTGCAGATATTTTAGTTACAACTACTGGTAATAAAGATATTATTGTTGGTCGTCATTTTGAAATGATGAAACATGGTGCTATTGTTTGTAATATCGGTCACTTTGATACTGAAATTGATATGGCTTGGTTAAACAAAACATACGGTGCTTCTAAAGATACCGTTAAGCCACAAGTAGATCAATATACAATTAACGGTAAAAATATTATTGTTTTAGCTGAAGGTCGTTTAGTGAATTTAGGTTGCGCTACTGGTCATCCAAGTTTTGTAATGAGTAATTCATTTACAAACCAAACTTTAGCTCAATTAGAATTGTGGACAAACACTGCTGCTTATGAGAAAAAAGTTTACGTTTTACCTAAAATTTTAGATGAAAAAGTAGCTCGTTTACATTTAGCTAAAATTGGTGTAGAATTAGATACTTTAAATAATGATCAAGCTGATTATATTGGGGTTCCAGTTGCAGGTCCTTTTAAAGGAGATGCTTATAGATACTAGTATTTTTCTCAGTTTTATATAATTTTAAAAGTCCGCAATTTGCGGACTTTTTTTTATATTATTTAATTTCAATAAACACTTTTTTCCAAATAGCCAATGAATAAAGGCGCAATAGGAAAGTTGGTTTATGATTTAATAATATACTAAAATTTGATTTTAGGAAGGAGTGATTTACAAAATCTAATTGATCAAATATTGTTTCTAAAACTAATGTTTTATGATTGATAAACCATTTAGAAACGGGTGTTTCAAAACCAATTTTATCAGTACGGTTATAAATTTTTTCAGGAATATATTGTTTTGCGGCCTCTCTCAATAAATATTTTGAAACGCCATTTTTTATTTTTTTAGTTCCTTCAACCGAAAAAATATAATCAACTAATTCAACATCATCAGCAAAAGGAACTCGGCTTTCAATACCAAAAGCCATACTGCATCTGTCTTCGCATTTTAAAAAGGATTTTAAATTACCGTTATAGTCATTTTTTAATTGTTGATTGAGTGTATTACTAAAAACAGTAGTTTCTGTTTTAGAATTTATAGCAACATCTGAATTAAAATAATTAGAATAATCAACTCCTAAATGAAAGTTTTCTT
>CAIYSA010000487.1 GCA_903928655.1 uncultured Bacteroidota bacterium | reverse complement strand
TTAATTATTTTGAATAGAGCTCAACAACGAGTGATTCAATAATATTGAACTATTAAATGAGTATTCTCCGTTTCTACTTGGATAATTTGTTGGATCTAGCCATTCATATATTCTTGGCTTTTGAATTTCGTTACTTGATTTGTTTTTACATTTTGTAATTGCATATCTTTTACTTAAATATAAATAACCATGATCATATCCGTAATTGTCATTTGATAATACAATTACTGAATCAAAAATTGGCCAATATTCGTTATCGCTAAAAATCGCATTTGATGGCAAAAATTCTACATTATATTCACCTTCATTTTGTTCTTTTTTAAAACGCCCACTATTACCGTTAACTTCAAAGATATGCGTTTGAAAAAGTTTGGCTTTATTGTTTGCCGTAAATTCGATATATATGCTGTCGCACGCATTGTTGCAACCTTCGCCAAATATTAGTATATCTCCTGTTTTTATATTATTTAGTTTAATCTCATTTTGATTTTCAGTTGCGCCATTCTTTTTATTATTACCACTACAACTTGAAATAATTATGTTTATAACTAATAAGGTTCCAATTGAATTAAATATTTTTTTTGCTAATTTCATTTTTCTGTTTTTATTTTTATTTTTATTTTTTACAACGTTTCCAATTTGTAAAAAGATTATACCCCCAATCACTACAATTTTCTCTAAATTTTAATTCATCTTTATATGTACTGTATTCAGTAATTTCTTTTTGATTTAGTATTATAATACTCGTGTCTTTTCTGCTATTTCCCTTATAGTCTAGACATTCATCAATAATAATAACTTTTAATTTTTTTAAATCAGGATAGTTATTGCACTTTTGCCAAACTTCATTACTTATACCCCGTATTTGCGAATTTTCATTCCAACTTTCAGATGTTTCGTATACAATCGTATCTTCTCCTGTATTTCTCACTCTAATATCTTGTATTTTTATTGGAATCGACATGAGCATCAAACCATATATTAATATTTTACCGAGGGTTTTAAATTGCCATGCATTATAATGTACAAATAATGCACAAAAAATTATAATTATAAAACCGATTATTGGTTTAAACCAACCTGCTTCTAAAATTAGTATTTCAGCAATAATTACAACGATGTATGCAAAAAATCTTGATTTAATAAATTCTTTCATATTCTGTTTTGATGCTACTAGTTAATTTTGGTATATATAGGTTTAATGTTTTCATCCGTTATTTCAATTAACTTCCCTTTTTTATCATTTAATAAAATAATTTTTGATTGTAAGTTATCATTTGGATTTAGGAATAAAGTATCGTTTTTTTCTTTCCATTTGCCATCATAACTACCATACGCACTACTCCATATATAAGTTTTGTTTTCTAATATTTCAATATTCATTGTTATTCCCATTTCCTCATATTGCCATTTTCCAAATAAAGGATCTTCTGTATCTGAACTTTTTTGTTCTTTGTTTTTATTAGAATTACTACAACTTGTTACGAGTATAGTTGAAACTATTAGTATACTAATAGCTCTAAACAATTTTTTCGCTGTTTCCATTTTATTCATTTTTTTTTAATTTTCCTACTCTAAAGTCTTTTCGGATTACGACCCCAAAACTTTCCTATTTGGGCAGGATTTATAAAGTGAAAAATATCACATTAATAAATTTTGTTGCAAGAATAGTATTTGGAAACTCTTTTATTGGTTTAGTTTGGTTTCAAATTGGTTTTTTATTTCAAAACCAATTTTTAAACCAATTAAAATTGCAAATAAAGGCTAAACTTTATGAGTTTGAGGTAAATTTATTTGGTACAAAAATTTACGTTTGTCTTCTTCGTTTTTTAAACGATTAATAAAACCTGGATATAATTCGTTCAATTCAAGAACGTGCCTAAACCGTCTTAACTTTCGGCTTTCTGCCTCTAAATGCATAATATCTAGCGCTTTGTCTAATTCATCTACATTTAAAACTGGTTTGTTTAATTTAGTAATAGATAAATACATGATTTGTAGTTGCGTTGTTTGGATGTGATTTAAAACAACGGGTTTACTCTTTTTAGCTGGTATTTTTGTTTTCCATAAATAAAATGTCACTAAAACTAGTAGAATCACGGCACTAATAATAATCCATAGTAAGCTTAATCCATTGGTTTCTAATTGCTTAGTGTTTAAATTTGCGTCATATAATGCAGCTGCACTGTTTCTGTATACGTTCCAAACAGAATCTAAATTAAGGTATACGGTTTTAATTTTTAAATTGGTTGAGTTTGGCTGTTCAAAGCTTATAATATTGGCTTTTTCATTAAAATAGGTATTATGACGAATTATGTTTAATGCTTCATTTTCAATAATTTCGTATTTAATTTCTTTTTTATTAATCAATATGGTTAGGTTTTCAATGTTATACCAGCAATAATTTGGTGTAATTAAATGATTTGTAATAGCTATTAAATCTACATTTGGCAACGTGTAGGTCTTCCAAACCATATTTGTGAGGTCTAATACATAAAGGTTGGAGTCGAGTACATCTTTGCAAACATTGTTTCCCCCTTTAAAATTATTGAAACTATATACGTATTGGCCATTAATAAAAGTTATACCCTTTATGAAATCAGGGCCATTTCCAGTCGTGTTTATTTTATTCCATTCGCGTGTATTTCTATTGAAGCAGATGAGGTTATTATGTGTATTAAAAAAACCATAGCCTCCTAAATGATACATTTGATTTTGCCAACTAAATAAATAACGGTTAAAATTAGCACCATGATAGCTACTATTATCAAGTCTTATGGCAGAATCACCTTTTAATTGGAATATATAATAAAACCCATCAGGATTATAAAATGTATCCAAACCAATGGTACAAAAATTGTTTGGTTTATTTTGGAAAGTGATTGTCTTACTCACTTCTCCAAATTGACTAGCTACAGTGCTTTTAATGATTTTTTGTTGGCTTTCATTTGGGGTTTGAGCAACCACTAAATGACTGTTTAATAGCAAAAAAGTGCAAATTCCGAAAATCGACTTTAATTTTAATAACATAATCGTTTTTTTAAGTCGCGAAATAATAAAAACAAACCCAAAAAGGGCTTAAAATTAGTTTCATTTTGGTTTTTAAACCAATAACCGATTTTAAAACCGAAATTTTGTGGTTAAATTTCATCAAATTGCTTCAAATTTTCTTGCCATAATTTTATTTTACTATTTTCATTTCATCTAATAAATAACCTGCGCCTGCAAATTTATCAATGATAAAAAGTGTGTATCGTACATCTAAAGTAATGTTTCTGCATTGGTTTGGGTTATACATAATATCACTCATGGTTCCTTCCCAATTTCTATCAAAGTTAGTTCCTATCAATTCGCCTTTTGCATTAAAAACTGGGCTTCCACTATTACCGCCAGTAGTGTGGTTGCTTGCCGTAAATGCTACAGGAAGCTTTCCGTTTTTGTCGGCATAAATGCCATAATCTTTTTTAAGGTACAATTCTTTTAATTTTGGTGGTACATTAAATTCAGCATCACCAGGTATTTCTTTTTCCATAATACCATCAAGTGTTGTGTAGTAATCATATTCAACACCATCTCGTGGTTTGTAATCATTCACTTTTCCGTATGCAATTCGTAAAGTAGAGTTAGCATCAGGATAAAACTTTTTGTCTTTAAACACTTCTTTTTGTCCTTGTACGTATAATTTTTGCAATTCATTTATTTCTTTTTCATCATACTGAAACTGAGGAAAAACTGAACTCGCATAATGTTTCACAATCGAACTTGTTAAATAGTATATTGGATCCCGCTCATATAGGTTACTAAATTTTTCAATATCATTTAGCATTAACTCTGATTTATCTTTATCAGTAAAGTTGGTGTTATTGTATAAAAATTCAGTTAATTTTTTTGCATCACCACCATAAGCAACAATAAACGAATCTAACACATAAGGTCTGTTTTCAGAACTTACGCCTTTAATGTATTCGTTCAGCATGCTTTCACAAATTTTTAAATCTGTTGGTTTATTATAATTTTTATAAAATCCCAATTTTTTATATTCAATCAAATTTGCGTCAAACGTGTTGGTTAAGCCTTTTTGTTTTTTCTTAAGTTCGGTTAATAAGGCAGTGTAATTTCTTGCATAAACAAAAGCATCAATGGCCATTAAACATTCGCTATAATAATCAACTTGTTTATTTAAAATTCGGTATTCGGCATAAACTTTTTGTAGCTGAGGAAATAGATTTGCATATTTTTCTTTTTTAATAGGATCTAAATTTACAGCATCACTAAATTGTTTTTCGAATAGTTGCTTTTTACCAACGGCATCATATTTTTTTAGGCCATTCATTTCGCCCATCCATTTTTTGTAATAGTTTTCTATTCCAGCATATTTATTAGCATAGGCAAGTCTAACAGTAGCGCTTTGAGCCATGTCAGTTTTCATAATTCCTAAACGCTTTTCTCTTAATGATACTTTTAAAGGATCGCTATCATTCATAATCATATCAACTGCAAAGCTCGAAAGGTATTCTTGTGTGCGACCAGGAAAACCATAAACCATGGTGAAATCACCTTTTTTGTAGCCCTTTACCGAAACAGGTATAACGTGTTTAGGATTGTAAGGAACATTATCAGTACTATATTCTGCGGGCTTATTATCTTTATTAGCATAAATTCTAAAAACAGAAAAATCTGCATTATGGCGTGGCCACATCCAATTATCTGTATCACCTCCAAATCGTCCAATGTCAGATGGTGGTGCACCAACCATTCTTACATCTTTAAAAGTTTCAACTACAAATAAATAATAGTCGTTACCATAAAAAAATGGGCGAACAAACGATTCGTAATGTGTATTTGCAATGGCTTCCTTTTCTATTTGTTTAATATTTGCTTTTGTAATCGAATCTTTTTTAAACGGTGTTAAGTTTGCAGTGATGCCTTTTAAAACTCTTGCAGTTACATCTTCAATGCGGTTAATGATGGTTGCGTTTAAATTAGGGGTATAAATCTCTTGCGATTTATTCATCGCCCAAAAACCATTGGTTAAATAATCTTTTTCAATAGTGCTATGGTAAGCAATTGCAGAATAACCGCAATGATGATTAGTTAATATTAAACCTTGATTCGAAATAATTTCGGCCGTGCATCCACCACCAAATTGAACAATAGCATCTTTTAAACTTGATTTATTAATGCTGTAAATTTGTTCGGCAGTTAATTTTAAGCCATTTTTTTTCATGTCTTTAATATTCATAGCATTTAAAAGTTGTGGCAACCACATCCCTTCATCAGCTTTTGTAATTAAAGAAATTGTAAGCGTTAATAGGAGTATTATTTTTTTCATTTTTTATTTGTAAGTGTTTTTTTTAAACTTTAGAAAGAGTTTTTTTTTACATCGAGCGAATTAATTCCTTCATCAATAAAGTCATTTTCGGTTCTTGCATTTTTGCAATTTGTTGAACCTCTTCATGACTAACATTTTGAACATCACCTTCAACTCCTAAATCGGTTACAATACTAACTCCAAAAACACGCATGCCACCATGTTTAGCAACAATAACTTCTGGCACAGTACTCATTCCAACGGCATCAGCACCAGTTCGTCTGATATAAAGGTATTCAGCTGGTGTTTCAAAACAAGGGCCAGTTAAGCCAGCGTAAGAGCCTTCACTTACTTTGATGTTATTCTTTTTTGCAATTTCGTGAGCAATAGCAATTAATTTTTTATCATATGTTTCACTCATATCAGGAAAACGAGGTCCTAGTTCTGAAATATTTTTTCCAATTAATGGGTTTGTAGGAAACAAATTAATATGATCATTAATAATCATAATTTCACCAATTTCGAAATCAGGATTCATTCCACCGCTTGCATTTGAAACACATACTGTATGTATCCCAAGTGCTTTCATTACTCTTACAGGAAATGTAATTTGGTGCATGTTATAACCTTCATAAAAATGAAAACGACCTTGCATAGCCATTACTTTTTTACCACCTAACTCTCCAAAAATTAATTTACCACTATGGCCTTCAACCGTGCTTACAGGGAAATTTGGAACTTCTTCATAAGGAATAATAAATTCTGCATGTATTTCTTTTACCAATCCTCCTAATCCGGTTCCTAATATAATTCCAACTTCAGGTTTAAAGTTATTTGTTTTTTCAAGAATACTTTTTGTGGTAAAATTTATTTGTTCGAGCATAATTTAAAATGGTTTGGTTAAATTCTTCTGTTTTATCTTTAAAATCAATTTCTATTGGTAAAACGTATAAAGGTAATGTATTTGTTATATCTTCCAAATCAGTTCCTTTCAAACGCATAGCATCTTTTTCGGTAGTAACAATAATTTTATTTCCACCTTCAAATGAGTCAAGCGCATCTCTAATATCAGCAATGTTTTGTAAAGTAAATGTATGATGGTCTGGATATTGAATATGTTTAACATCCGAAGCATATTCTTTTAAATAAGTTAGCATTGGAGTAGGGTTACCAATGCCTGTAAATAATACAATTCTGTATCTAAATAAATCATCTAAAGTACTTATAGTTTCTGCTGGATTTTGAAAACCATAAATTTCACCATATTTCACCCACGAAAAAAATAGCGATTGATGTGCTAATGGTTTAATGTCTTTAATTACATTTCTTATATCAATTGGGGTTGTATTATCTGGCGTTTTACTAACAATAATAATATCAGCTCTTGTTATTCCTTTTTTTGATTCTCTTAGCATACCTGCTGGCATGAGCATATCATTTAAATAGAGATTTGAATATTCGCTTACTACAATATTGAGTTCGCATTTAAGGGAGCGATGTTGAAATGCATCATCCAATATTACTAATTTTGGTGATTCTGATAATTCCTGTAATTTTTTAATTCCATTTACTCTGTTGCCATCAACGGCAACTATTAAATCAGGATTCTTGGTTTTATATTGTAATGGTTCATCCCCAATATCGGATGCAATACTGGTTTCAGTTGCTAAAACAAAACCCGATGTTTTTCTTTTATAACCTCTGCTAAGAATTGCTATTTTACATTCCGATTTTAATAAATTAATTAAGTATTCTACATGAGGAGTTTTACCTGTTCCGCCAACAGAAAGGTTACCAACGCAAATTGTATGTAAATTAACGGTATGGCTTTTTAAAATTTTAAAATCAAAAAGAAAATTGCGAAAAGCTGTAAGTAAGCCATAAATAATAGCAAAGGGAAATAATACTATTTTTCTAATCGACAATTTAATTGTGTAATTATTTCCTTTATTTATACTATGGCTTCATTAATATTAGGCATTTTTCCAAATCGAATAACTGCTTTTATATGTGAATTTAAAGCAGTCATAAATGTATCATTTTCTAAATAAGGAATTCCGAATTCTTCAGCTGTACTTTTTACAATTTCTGAAATTTCAGGATAATGGACATGACAAATATTTGGAAATAAATGATGTTCAACCTGAAAATTTAACCCACCAACATACCAAGAAATTAGTTTGTTATGTCGCGAAAAATTAACTGTAGTATTCATTTGATGAATGGCCCAATTATTTTCGATCGTGTAATTTTCATTTGGTAAAGGGTGTGTTGTTCCTTCAACCGTATGCGCTAATTGAAAAACTACGGTTAATATAACTCCAGAAATAAACTGCATTAATAAATAACCTAGCAAAATTTTAACAAAAGCAATATGAAAAACAAAAACTGGCAAAGCAAAAAATACAGCAAAGTAAATTATTTTACTAATAACTATTTTTAGAAAAATAATTCTGTTTTCTTCTTTAGTACTAGTATTTACACCTTGTTTGGTGTATTTGGCAAATTGAACAAAATCTTTTAATACAGACCAATAAAGCGTTAAAATACCATAAAAGAAAAACGCATAAATAAACTGTAATTTATGATACCATTTAACAGATGTATGAGGGTTAAATTTTAAAATTAATTTATCAGCAATATCATCATCATAATGAACAATATTAGTATAAGTATGGTGCATCACATTGTGTTGAAGTTTCCAATTAAAAACCGAACCTCCAACTAAATTTAAGGTATTTCCCATCCAATAATTAATTTTTTGGTTTGAAGAATATGCGCCGTGGTTAGCATCATGCATAATACTCATTCCAATTCCAGATAAGGATAAACCCATAATTGACCAAAGCAACAAACTAATTCCATTAGATGGATTGAAAACTAAAATAGCAATAAATGGGAGAATG
>CAIYSA010000486.1 GCA_903928655.1 uncultured Bacteroidota bacterium | reverse complement strand
GATGACAAACCAGTTTCAGAAATAATGAAATCAATTTTTGATAAAGAAAAAGGCGGAGCTTGTTTAGATTCTAAAGCAGATGATAAAGCAGTAGCTTCATATTTTGAATCTGTTTTACCTGAATATGATAAAGAACGTGTTTATACTAGTAACATGAAAAAATTGTATGCTTGGTATAATGCATTACAATCAACAGGAAATCTTAAAGAAAAAGTAGCTACAACTGATAAAGATGAAGCTACAGAGAAAATTGTAAAAGCAGCTACAGAGAAAAAAGCAACAATCAAAAAAACCGCAACAAAAGATACTACAAAAGCTAAAACAAGTACTGGTGTTAAAAAAACAGCTGGTGTTAGAAAAACCGGTGTAGCTTAATCGCATTAATAATAAAATTTAAAAAGGTTGTTGATTAATTCATCGACCTTTTTTTGTAAACTAAATTTAAAAATCAATACAATGCTAGTTATTTCAGAATCTCTTTAGTTAGCGAATCTTGAAAAACCTTATAGAATTTATCGCTTTGCCAATACACAGTTTTTAATAACGAATCGTTAAATACTTTTTTTGTGGTGTTAAATGTTTGTGAACTATACTCATGCAGCGTCTTATTTTGAAAATAAAACACATTATTATTTTGAATATCAAATTCTGAAATGTTTTTTATTGGTATCGTTTTTAAAAATGAACCATAAATATCAAAAACTAAAATGCCTTCGTTTGGACAATTCAAATAGAGGTAATTACTTTTCTCTTTCATAAAATTTGGTTTAATATCAATATCTAAAACACGTTTGAGATTATCTATTTTAACCAATTGTTGAGATTTTTCACCGAAGCGCTGCAACGAATTATTTTGTTTATCATATAACCAAAAGCTATTATTAGCTGAAGTACAAACTAAACTTGTTTGTTCTAAACCCAAAACCTCTAAGGATATCATATTACTTGAAGCTGTTAACTGATTATCTAAAAATAATATTTGTTGAAAATCTTTATAATAAACTAGTATTTTTAAAGGATT
Organism: uncultured Bacteroidota bacterium; assembly: GCA_903928655.1. Taxonomy (GTDB): domain Bacteria; phylum Bacteroidota; class Bacteroidia; order B-17B0; family Aurantibacillaceae; genus UBA4416. The sequence continues at coordinate 8,730 of CAIYSA010000486.1, read as the reverse complement.
TGTAACGTCAACAAAATCAATACTTCCGTAACGTTTTGTACTAAAAGATTTAATCAATTCACCCGCTGCATTGTATTTTAATATTTCCATTTTAGATATAACATAAGCATTTCCAAAATCATCAATCTGCACATTGCAATTCTTTTGTTTAAATACAATAGTTCTAAAACTTTTATCTGTTTGAAGAATAAAAGAAGAGCCTAAAACTAAACTTATAAATATGATAAATAATTTACTCAACACTAATTAATTTAAAACGAAATAAAATATTAAAAATTGCAATTATTTATTCTTAAACTTATCATATAAATCATGAACTATGCCGTCAGAAAGACCTATTTGTGGGATAAAAATAGTTTCCATGTCGCCAATTTTCATAATTGTAATAAAGATTTTTGAAGCATGAATAATAACGTCTGCTCTATCTGGCTTCAAGCCTAAAACCTCTATTCTTTCTTCGTAAGTATAAGAATTAAGCATATCATGAATGCCTTTTAATTTACTATAACTAATATTATTATTTTCCTTCTTAGCCATTTTATAAATCTTATTTATATTACCACCAGAACCAATAGCATGAATAGGATGAATACCTAGTGTTGCTTTTTTTATCCAATCTTTTAAAACTTCCCATTCATCTTTCTCCACTTTATTTAATAGCATTCGAACAGTTCCAATATTGAATGATTTAGAAGCAATCACCTTTTGGTTATGATATAATGTTAATTCAGTACTTCCACCACCAACATCTATATACATATAGGCATGTTTTGGGTTTAACATTTCTTCAATATGATTAGAGAAAACTAATTGAGCTTCAAGTTTTCCATCAATAATTTCGATTTGTAAGCCAGTTTCTTTTTTAATTAAATCTATGATCTCGGCGCTATTTGAGGCATCTCGCATTGCACTTGTTGCAACAGCTCGAAAGGCATCAACTTCATACACTTTAATTATTTCATGAAAGCCACGCATGGCAGTCACTAATTTTTCGATTTTTTTTTCTGAGATTTTCCCGTTTAAAAAAACATCTTCTCCTAAACGGATAGGCAATCTAATTAATTCTTCTTTAGAAAAATGAGGCTTTCCATTAACTTCATAAGCTCTGCAAAATAACAATCGCATAGCATTACTTCCTATATCTACTGCTGCAAAAATCATGAGATTAATTTTGTATTAGGGCCTACCTTATTAAATGACTTTAAATATTCTTCTTTATCCTTTTTTAAATAATTATAAACCTCATCCTGAACTCGAATTTTTCTTTGACCAGGTTTAGGTTTAACATAAATATTTTGTTGCAGCCTATCAAGAATACGAACCTTAGTGTTTCCTGATAATTGAATATTAATAATATCCTTTATTTGCTTTTTTATTTCTGGAGATAAAATAGGAACCGCTACTTCGCTTCTACTATCGAGGTTACGACTCATCCAGTCAGCAGAAGTAATATACATTTTTTCGTTTCCATTATTTGCAAATATCAAAACGCGAGCATGTTCTAAATATTTATCTACAATACTATAGGCTTTAATATTATCACTAAATCCTTCTACCTCGGTAACTAAAGAACAAATACCACGGACGATTAACGTAATTTTAACTCCAGCCTGAGATGCTTCATATAATTTATCAATCATATCTTTATCAACAAGGCTATTCATTTTCAAAATCATGTATGCTGTTTTTCCAGCTTTTGCATTATCAATTTCTTTATCAATTAAATTAACAAATGTTTGACGCATAAAAAAAGGCGCAACAGCTAAATATTTATAAGAACCTGTTTTAAAATTATTACTATAAAAATCAAAAATCATTGAAATTTCATCTGTAATATTTTTATCGGCAGTTAATAAACTAAAATCAGTATAAATACGAGCAGTTTTTTCATTAAAATTTCCTGTTCCAATATGAGCATATTTAATTTCCTTGCCAGACACCCGTGTTGTAATTAGAAATAACTTACTATGAACTTTTAAACCTGGCACTCCGTAAATAACAGTTGCCCCTTCTTCTTGCAATTTGTTAGCCCAATAAATATTATTAGCTTCATCAAAACGAGCTTGTAATTCTACTAAAACAGTAACTTTTTTCCCATTTTTAATGGCGTTAATTAAGGCATTGGCAATTTTTGAAGAGTCTGCAACTCGATAAAATGTAATTTTAATTGACTCAACAGATGGATCTAAAGAAGCCTCACGTAATAGCGTAATAATATGATTAAATGTATGGTAGGGATAGTGTAATAAAATATCTTTTTGTTTAATTACACTTAATATACTATTTTTTACATTTAATAAATATTTATGATGCAACGGATGTGGATGATTAAAAACTAATTTCTTATCTCCAATAGTTGGAAATTTAATGAAATCTTTAAAATTGTGATATCGACCACCAGGAATAGCATTGTCTTTCTTATCCATTCCCAATTTCTTCATAATAAAACTAAGCATTTCATTACTCATCGTGCTATCATAAACAAATCGAACAGGCAAGCCTTTCTTACGATCTTTTACACCTTTCGATATTTTCTCAAGCATGCTTTTACTAACATCATGATCTATTTCTAATTCAGCATCACGTGTTAATTTAATATTTATAGCTTCTTTAGTGGTATAACCAAAAACAGCAAACATTTCATCCACATTAAATCGAATAACATCATCTAACAAAATAATAAATTGTTTTTCTTTTTCAGGTGGCAAAATAACAAAGCGGCTTGTTGAATTTGCAGGGATTTCAATAAGTGCATATTTATTTTTTCGGCGCAAAGAATTTGCAATAAGCCTCACAAATAAATAGCCAGATTTATCCTTCATATAAGGAAAAGCTTTATGCTCATCAACCAAAATTGGAAATAAAGTTGAGACAACTTCATTATGAAAATACTCTTTTACAAATATTTTTTGAGAAGCGTTAAGTTGTTTCTCATTAATAATAAAAACCTTTTGTTTAGCTAATTGTTTTAGAAGATCTTGATAAATTTCCTCGAAATGTTTTTGCTGCTCAATTACATTTCTTTGAAGTTTTACTAACAATTCCTTTGGATCATCACCATAAATTGATGTTGCCTTTTTCCCTAATTTACTTAAACGATTAATAGTTGCAACACGAACACGGTAAAATTCATCCCGATTATTACTAAAAATCCCTAAAAATTTAAGTCGTTCAATTAGTGGAGTTGTTGGATCAGAAGCTTCTTGTAAAACTCTCTCGTTAAAAGAAAGCCAACTAATTTCTCTATTAATGTAAGGTGTTTTTTGATTTAGCATAATATAAATAAATTCGAAAATGTAATAATCAAATATAATCATTTAGGGTTATTTTATTTCTATTTTTAATTACTTTTACATATAGAAATTAAATGAATAATTTTAAAAAACATATACCAATTACAATCCTAATAATTTTCCATTTAGTTGGTTTAATAGGGTTTTTATACTTTCCTGAGGTATTTAAAAAATTAAGTCCTGTTAATTTATTGTTATCTACTGCACTTATTTTATTTACATCCAAACAAGCACATATTAGGTTTTATGCAAATATGATTGTTATTAGTGTTTTAGGTTTTTTTATTGAAGTGATAGGTGTAAAAACAGGATTCATTTTTGGATCATACCATTATGGAACAGCAATGGGCATTAAAATATTGGCCGTACCTTTATTAATAGGCTTAAATTGGTCGATTTCACTTTATATCACCTCACAATTTTGCAAGTTTAAAAATGAAATATTAAATGCAATTTTTGGGGCCTTTTTAATGACGTTTCTAGATTTTTTTATTGAGCAAAGTGCTTCTAAATTAGACTTTTGGTATTGGGAAAACAACCATATACCTATTCAAAATTATATTGCTTGGTTTTTAATTTCTTTTATTTTAAATTTAATTTTTCAAAAAGAAATAAATCAAACGGGGAATAAAACAGCAAAAGCATATTATTTAATCGAAATAACCTTTTTTTCCATTTTGTTTTTGCTTTTTTAAACATTATTATTAATGATTTGTTAAGTTTACATGTTGCAAGGCACGTTTATTATATTACTTTCCTTTCTAGGCATGGAATTTATTGCCTGGTTTACCCATAAATACATTATGCATGGGATGATGTGGTATTTGCATAAAGATCATCATGATCATAGTAATAAAAGCATATTTGAAAAAAACGACTTCTTCTTTTTGTTATTTGCAGTTCCAAGTTGGCTAGGTATTATGTTTGGAGCCATGAATGATTTTGATTATAAATTTTATATAGGAGTAGGCATTTTATTATATGGAATTGCTTATTTTTTGGTTCATGAGGTAATTATTCACCAACGATTAAAATGGTTTTCAAAATCAAATCATTGGTATGTAAAAGGTATAATCAGAGCCCATAAAATACATCATAAACAAATCGGGAAATTTGAAAGTGAAAATTTCGGGATGTTAATTGTACCTTTTCACTATTTTAAAACAGGTAGTTAATTGTATATTTATATAATTAAAATTTCAAATGAATTTACATTTTACCTATTTATTTTTAAACCTAGCATGTGTAATTTTTCCATTTGTTTTAAGCTTCGATAAAAAAGTAACTTTTTACAAACAATGGAAAAACTTATTTATAGCTATAACAATAAGTGCATTATTTTTTATTTCTTGGGATATTTTATTTACTTCTAAAGGGATTTGGAGTTTTAATCCAAATTATATTTCCGGAATTTTTATTTATAACCTACCCATAGAAGAAGTATTGTTTTTTATTACAGTCCCATATTCTTGTGTATTTATTTACGAAGTTATAAATGCTTATACAAAAAGAGATGTAATTGGTTGCGGAAAACCATATAGTGCTGTTACAGCTATAATTTGCCTAATTTTAACTATACTATTTTACGACAAAACATATACGGTTACTAATGCGCTTATCGGATTTTCATTAATTGTATTTGCTGCATTTATATACAAATCAGATAATTTAGGACGATTTTTTTTAGCCTATTTTATAGCTTTAATTCCGTTTTTAATTTGTAACGGCATTTTAACATCATTGCCAATCGTGATTTATAACAATACTGAAAATATGAATTTAAGACTATTTTCAATACCTTTAGAAGACATAATTTATTGCTTAAGCTTAATGTTACTTCCTGTTTTGATAATGGATTATTTAAAAAATAAAAATTATTCACCAAAATAAAAATAAAATGGATTTCAAAAAATATTTTTTACCAATAGCAACATTGTTATTAGTTATTGGTTTTGTATTTATGTTTACAAATGTTTTCATTTATCTCGTTATTTCGTTAATTCTAGCATTGCTTGGCATGCCAATAATGAATTTTATAACAAAATTTAGAATAGGTAAAATCAAAATAAATACTGGAATAGCTGCAATACTAACATTAGGCCTCTTTTTTATGGTAATTTACATTTTGTCTATCACATTTTTACCACCATTAATTGATCAAATAACTTTTTTATCAAGTTCAAATTTACATGATGTTATTTATAACATTTCAATTTATTACCCGAACATAAAAAAAACAATAGCTGAATTTGGAAGTGAAAAACAAATAATGCAAAGTATTAGTGCCCAATTAAGTCATTTTGTCAATTTCCAAAATGTTACTTACATTTTTAATAATACGCTTTCCTATACTGGAATAATATTAGGTGGTCTTTTTTCGGTACTCTTTATTACTTTCTTTTTTTTGAAGGATGAAAAATTAGTGATTAAATCATTATTACTTATTACACCATCAACATTTGAAAGCGAGATGATTGATATTTATAGAACTTCTAAAAAAATGTTAAGTAATTATTTTATAGGACTTTTTATTGATGTTGCATTTATTAGTATAACTGTTACTACTCTAATGTGGTTATTTGGAATACAAAACGCACTGGTAATAGGCTGTTTAGCAGGAATTATGAATATTATACCATATATTGGCCCTATTATTACATTAATTTTTGCTTTGCTATTTGGTATAAGCGGGTGCATTGAATTTAATCAATATGAACTAATTTCAACCACAATCACAAAAATCGTAGTTATACTTATTGGCACAAATTTAATTGATGCAATGATTATACAACCAACAATTTTTTCGAATACAGTAAAAGCACACCCACTCGAAATATTTTTAGTGGTGCTTATAGCAGGTTCATTAGGTGGAGTTATTGGAATGATTGTAGCAATTCCAACCTATACATTATTACGAATAATAGCAAAAGAATTTTTCTCCAATCTAAAATTTTTCAAAAAAATAACAGAAAATATCCCTGAATAAAAATTCTAAAAAAACATTGTCAATAAAAACACATTGCTAAAAATGGAAACATCTATTAAATTTTTAAAACAATTATCAAAAAACAATAATAAAGAATGGTTTGATGTCAACAGAAAAACCTATGAAATTTGCAAAACTGAATTTGAAACTGTTGTAAAATCAGTTATCGATAAATGCACTTTATTTGATACTGCTATACTAAATTTAGAAGCAAAAAAATGCATGTTTAGAATCAATAAAGATGTTCGCTTTAGTAAAGATAAATCTCCTTACAAAATAAACATGGGAGCGAGTATTAATCCGGGAGGAAAAAAATCGATGATTCCTGGTTACTATATTCACATTGAGCCAAATAATAGTTTTTTAGCGGGAGGTTGTTATCAGCCAGCGCCAGAAATGCTTGCAGCAATAAGGCAAGAAATTGATTACAATAGCAGTGAACTAAAAAAAATATTATCTGCTAAAGATTTTAAAATTTATTTTAAAGAATTATCTCCAGAAGATAAACTAAAAACTTCTCCGAAAGGCTACGATAAAAACCATCCCGAAATTGAATTACTTCAGCATAGACATTTTATTGCAATTCACCATTTAAAAGATGAAGATGTTTTGAGTAAAAATTTTCCAACTTATGTATCAAAAGTATTTAAAGCGATGCTGCCACTAAATTTATTTTTAAGAAATTGTATGGCTTAATTAAACCAATACTAATGGTATTGAAATTTTGTGACGAACACTTTCAACAGTTGTTCCAAATAATATATCTTTAAATGTAGTGTGACCATGAGTTCCCATTACCAATAGATCAGACGTTTCCACTAATTTTGGAATAACAGATTTTGGACTACCAAATCCTAATTTGTAATCACATTTAAATCCCATTTCTGAAATTTGATTTTTATATGAAATTAGATTTTGCGTATCTTCATCTCTTTCTTCATCATTCGTTTCCTCTCCATACATTACAGCGTTTGTGCTTTCCAATACATGTATAAGAATATATGATGCGCTTTTTCCACCTAACTGCAAGGCCTTATTAATAGCCTTACTATCACTACCACTAAAATCTACAGCAATTGAAATGGTTGCGTAAGGTTTAGGAGCTACAAAATTTATTTTAGAAACGACACCATGAAATTTATTTTTCACACTACGTTCTTTACCTTTAAATAAAGGTTCAAATACAATATAAAGTAAAATCCCTAAACAAAATAACATAAACGGAATAACTGTTAGACTAATTAAAACAGAATAATCTGAATTTATTATCCACTCTTTAACTTTATGAAACAGCATTTGGCAGTTTAAGAATACAATCACAGAAGCTGAAATCCAAGAAGCAACCTTTTGCCATAAGGGAATTACAAAATCGCCCATCTTCTTTTTATTACTTACAAAGTGTATTAAAGGAATAATAGCAAAGCCTAATTGTAAACTTAAAATAACCTGGCTCATCACTAATAAATCTCCGGTTTTTTCTTCGCCCAAATAATAAATAACTAAAAAAGCTGGTACAATTGCAATTAAGCGAGTTGCTAATCTTCTTATCCAAGGCTGCAAACGTAAATTCAAATAACCTTCCATAATTACCTGACCAGCTAAAGTTCCGGTAATTGTAGAACTTTGTCCGGCAGCAATTAAAGCAATTGCAAATAATAATGGTGCTAAAGTGCTCCCTAACATAGGAGCCATCATTTTATGAGCATCTTGTATTTCAGTAACTTCAACACCTGTATTAAAAAAAGTTGTTGCTGCAATAATTAAAATAGCAGCATTTACAAACAATGCTAAATTGAGAGCCACAGCGCTATCAATCAAATTAAATTTAATTGCTTTTTTTATTTCCACTGGTGTTCTTTCAAACTTTCGAGTTTGAACTAAAGAAGAATGCAAATATAAATTATGTGGCATTACTGTTGCGCCAATTATACCAATGGCGATGTACAATGCGTTTTCATTTGCAAAACCAGGAATCAATCCTTTCGAAATTTCTATAATATCTGGTTTAGCAATTAATAATTGTATAAAAAAAGACATTCCAATAATAGCAACTAAAGAAATAATAAAAGCTTCTAATTTTCTTATTCCTGCATTTAATAAAAAAAGTAAAACAAAACTATCAAGAACTGTAATACAAACGCCGCCCAAAATTGGTATAGAAGGAAACAATAAATGAATACCAATTGCCATACCAACAACTTCGGCTAAATCACAAGCTGCAATGGCAATTTCGGCAAGAATGTATAAAAAAATATTTATAAATTTAGAGTAATGATCTTTAGAAGCTTGTGCTAAATCTTTACCAGAAACTATTCCTAAGCGGATACAATGACTTTGCAAAAGCAAAGCAATTAAATTACTCATAACCAATACCCAAATTAAACTGTAACCATACTTACTTCCACCTTCAATATCTGTAGCCCAATTGCCTGGGTCCATATAGCCAACACT
>CAIYSA010000485.1 GCA_903928655.1 uncultured Bacteroidota bacterium | reverse complement strand
TTTTCAAGATAAAATTAATTCGATTAACAACGAAAAAAGTTTAAATGGAAGTATTTACCATGAAATAAATGGAAAAGAAATTATATTAACTATCGATTCTACTATTTGTAGAAAAGATTTAGAAGGTACGATTGTTTTTTTTAGACCATCTGATTCTAGTAAAGATGTTAAATTGAAAATGAATTTTAATAATTGTACACAAATTATAAATGGGAGTTCTTTAATTCATGGTGCATATAAATTACAACTATCTTGGGTATGTAATCATACAAAATACTTTAAAGAGGAATTTATTTTTATAAATTAATTTATGCAATTAATACTCGCTGCTATATCTTTAGGACTTTTAGGAAGTTTTCACTGTATAGGCATGTGTGGTCCAATTGCATTAGCACTTCCAGTTCATCATTATTCAAAATTTAAAAAATATTTAGGTATTTTTTTATACAATTTAGGAAGGATTATAACCTACACCTTTTTGGGTTTGTTATTTGGTTTACTTGGACAATCTTTTTTTTTAGGAGGCATTCAACAAGTATTATCGATTTGCATTGGTTTATTATTATTACTTTCTGTTATTTTTACAAATTCCAAAATTTTTAATTCACAACGTTTAGGCTTTATTTATTCTTTTATTAATTCAGTTAAAATTCAGTTAGGGAATTTATTCAATAAAAAAGGTTTACACTTTTTGTTTTTTATAGGTATACTAAATGGGTTATTACCTTGTGGATTAGTTTATTTAGGAATTGCGGGTGCAATTGCAACTGGGCATTTTATCAAAGGGGCAGAGTTTATGTTTTACTTTGGAATAGGTACAGTTCCAATTATGTATTCAGTAGCTTTTTTTGGACAATTTATTAATTTGAAATATCGTAATCAAATCCGAAAAGCAATGCCTGCAGTAGTTGTTTTTATGGCAATAATGTTAATTATAAGAGGTTTAAATCTTGGTATTCCATACATTAGCCCTGCTTTTGAAAAAGAAAGCCGTGAGGTTACATGTTGCGAAAAACCTAATACAGGAAAATCTGAAATAAAATGTTCACCAAAAAATTGTAATAAATAATAAATTCATAATTTATGTTCTGGGAAAAATACACTCAATCACAAATAAAAAGTAAAGTTTTTGAATCGTTAAGCAAAAATACAAATTACAGAACAGAAAATATTTTAGGAATACCTGGAACATTTTTAGATACTGATATTTTTTATGATGACGCTCCTTTTTTAAAAGACGCTCCTTTTTTATCTGTATTAATTGCAAATCCGAATCATATTGGGGTGCATACACTTGGCGATGAACATGAAGATTTTTTTTCAGGAACTCATGAAATTGAAAAAGATTTAATTAAAATTTGTGCAGAAGAAATTTTTGGAGCCGAACCACATACCTATGATGGTTATGTTGCTAGTGGTGGTACAGAAGCAAATATAGAAGCTCTATGGATTTATAGAAATTTGTATGTGCAAGAATATCTAGCAAACTTAAATGAAATTGCAGTTGTATATTCTGCAGATACTCATTATTCAATTCCTAAAGGTATTAATTTGCTGAATTTAAATGGAATTGAAATCTCGGTAAATCAAATATCACGTGAAATGGTATTTAGAGAATTTGAACAAAAAATAGAATCTGCGTTGGCTAATGGAATTAAATATTTTATTATTAATGTAAATATGTCAACAACCATGTTTGGTTCAGTTGATGATATTGAAAAGATGACTAATTTTTTGAATTTACTTCATATAAATTATAAGCTTCATGTAGATGGTGCTTATGGTGGATTTATTTTTCCATTTACAAATATTAAAAATCTCTTCAATTTTAATAATAAAAACATATCCTCTTTTTCTATTGATGGTCATAAAATGTTGCAAGCTCCTTATGGAACTGGTATATTTTTAATCAGAAAAGATTTTATGAAATATGTTTGTACTAATGAAGCTGGTTATGTAAAAGGTAAAGATTATACATTATGTGGTAGTCGTTCAGGTGCTAATGCGGTTTGTGTTTGGATGATTTTAAGAATTCATGGTTCAGTTGGTTGGACTGTAAAAATGCATCAGTTAGTTGATAGAGCAACTCTTATTTGTGAAAAGTTAGATGAATTAAAAATTAAATACTTTAGACATCCGGATTTAAATATTGTAACTATTGATGCAAATTATATGTCTCAAGAGTTAGCAATGAAGTTTCATTTAGTTCCCGATAAACATGACGTGAAACCTAATTGGTATAAAATTGTAGTTATGCCGCACGTAAAGCAAGGGATAATTGATAATTTTTTGACTGAATTAAAAAACGAACAACACTTTAATTTAAGATAAAAAAAATCTCAAAAAATTTATAAAAAATAAAATCAATACTAAAATAGTAATTTATGGCAATCTTAATTTTTTTTCTCGCACATTGGTACCTTTCACTTTTTGCACAAACTTTCTTTTTACATCGCTACGCAGCTCATCAAATGTTTACAATGAATAAGTTTTGTGAAAAAGTGTTTTATTTTTTTACATGGGTTTTTCAAGGTTCTTCTTTTTTAAGTCCAAAAGCTTATGGCATTATGCATCGCTTACATCATGCATTTGCTGATACTGAAAAGGATCCTCATTCTCCAATGTATTCAAAAAATTTATTTGATATGATGAAGAAAACCCTAGTTGTTTATTTATCAGTTTTAAACGATACAAAGGAAATGGAAGATAAGTTTAAAAAAGGTGTACCATATTGGCCTTCCTTTGAAAAAATTGCTGGAAGCTGGATTGTCAGAATCGGATGGGGTGTATTATATTTTTTATTTTACTACCAATACGCAACTCATTGGTGGATGTATTTATTATTACCAATTCATTTTTTGATGGGACCAATTCATGGTGCAATCATAAATTGGTATGCGCACAAATACGGATATGTTAGTTTTAAAGTTGGAGATACAGCTAAAAATTTATTACCTATCGATTTTTTAATGATGGGAGAAAGCTACCATAATAATCATCATAAATTTGGTGGAAGAGCTAATTTTGGAATCAAATGGCATGAGTTTGATCCAACATATCCAGTAATATATTTGTTGAATTTAATTGGGATTATTCATCTCAAAAAGGATAATGACTTAAATTACATGTAAAATTATGGACTTAGTTTCTAAATATAATATCCAGGCACCTCGTTACACAAGTTACCCAACTGTGCCATATTGGGATAATAACTTGAATGAAGCAAAATGGATTGAACACATTAAAAATGCTTTTATTAAATATAATGCGGATGGTATCAGTTTATATATTCACTTGCCTTATTGCGAAAGTCTTTGTACTTATTGTGCTTGCAATACGCGCATAACCGTTAATCACAAAGTTGAACTTCCTTATATTGAAAGTTTAATAAAAGAATGGCAATTGTATTTACATCAATTTGAAGGTAAACCATTAATTAAAGAAATACATTTAGGTGGTGGAACGCCTACCTTTTTTTCGCCTGAAAATTTATCTTTTTTGTTAAAAACAATTTTAGATACAGTAAATATTGCTTCTGATTTTGATTTTAGTTTTGAAGGTCACCCGAGTAATACTACAAAAGAACATTTGCAAGCATTATATAATTTAGGTTTTAAACGAGTTAGTTTTGGTATTCAGGATTTTGATGAAAAAGTTCAGGATACAATAAATCGCTATCAAACCTTTGAAGAAGTAAAAAAAGTAATGGATGATGCCAGGGAACTTGGTTACACGTCCATTAATGTTGATTTAGTTTATGGGTTACCTTATCAAACTATTGAATCTATAAAAGATACTATTACAAAAATAATCACTTTAAAACCTGAACGCATTGCCTTTTATAGTTATGCCCATGTGCCATGGTTAAAACCTGGGCAAAGAAAATACACTGATAAAGATTTACCTTTAGATAGTTACAAGCGTAGTTTGTACGAAGAAGGTAAAAAAATATTTATGGATGCTAATTATTCTGATATTGGAATGGATCATTTTGCTTTACCTAATGATGGTTTATTTGATGCATTTAAAAATGGAAGTTTACACCGAAATTTTATGGGGTATACAACAAACACCACAAAATTATTAGTTGCATTAGGTTGTTCATCCATAAGTGATACATGGGATGGATTTGCCCAAAATATTAAGACAGTAGAAGAATATCAGAAAGTTGTGAATGAAGGTCATTTCCCTATTTTTAAAGGGCATTCATTAACTCAGGAAGATTTAATTATTCGTCAGCATATTTTAGAATTAATGTGTAATCATCAAACTAAAATTGATTCTTATTTTGAAGAATCAAAAGATAAATTCAATGAATTTGTAACTGATGGTTTGATTGAAATTACATCAGATACAATTAAAATTTTAGATGCTGGAAAATTATATTTGCGTAACATTTGTTTAGCTTATGATAAACGCTATTGGAAAAAAGTTCCAGAAGGAAATTTATTTAGCACTACAGCTTAACCCCTTCACTTTTTAATTCTAAATTAGAATTCTGTAAAAAACAAGATTTGTAATTTTAGTATAATTCAGGAAATTGATATTAATCAATTGTTAAAATTATCAGTTTCTGACTTTTGTCATTTTATTTTTAAGTAGAGCTATTTATTTTTAAATAAAATATAAATATATCATGGAAACAATAATCAACTCTAAATCAGAAAAATTTTCTGTGCAAAATTCTAAAAATAAATCTAAGTATGAATTATTAATTGAGAAATTGGATTTTAGCTATTTTGGATTAATAAGTATTAGTATTTTAGTTGGGAGTATAATAGGAGGAATTACAGCAAGCGTTATTTTAAACAGCCATGCACCAATTTGGGAATTAGTTATTTGTTCTTCTGTTTCAATGGCTAGCAATACTGCTGGCATTGCTCAGGCTCCAACTAAATGGGTTTGTAATTTATT
>CAIYSA010000484.1 GCA_903928655.1 uncultured Bacteroidota bacterium | reverse complement strand
TTAGTTTTACATTCAAAAGAAGCTCCAACACTTAAATTTGAGCCAAAACGATTTGCTAAATCATTTTGAGGAATTTGTCCTCCTAAATGAATACCAACCATTAAAATACGAAAAGTTGAATCTTTTAAAGATTGTGCGTTTATTGTATTACAAAAGCTTACAAAAAATAGAATATATGTAATTATTATTTTTTTCAACTTTATAAAGATATTGATTTTTTATAACACAAGTTCAGCTTTTGTCGAAATCTTAAAATTTTGCAACTAAAACATCTATCTAATTTTTCTAAACTTAATATTTTTAATTGTTTATAGGTATGATAATTACAAATTAAGTTTAAATTCGTAAAAAAAATAAATATTATGTCAGATTTTTCAAACCATAAATTCGGTACAAAAGCTATTCATGCTGGTGCTGAACCTGATCCAACTACTGGAGCAATTATGACTCCAATTTTTCAAACCTCAACTTACGTTCAGGAATCGCCAGGAACTAATAAAGGATACGGATATGCGCGTGGTAAAAACCCAACCAGAACAGCACTTCAAACAAATATAGCTGCTTTAGAAAATGGCAAACATGCTTTATGTTTTAGTAGTGGAATGGGTGCAACTGATGCTGTTATGAAATTATTACGTCCAGGAGATGAAGTAATTACTGGTGATGATTTATATGGTGGTTCTTACCGCATGTTTACTCAAATATTTGCTCATTATGGCATCAAATTTCATTTCATTAATTTGACTAATGCAGATAATATCAAACAATATATTAATGCAAACACAAAATTAATTTGGGTAGAAACGCCAACTAATCCAACCATGCAAATTGTAGATATTGAAGCTTGTTCGACTATTTCAAAAGCAAATAACTTAACTTTAGTTATTGACAATACCTTTGCATCGCCTTATTTACAAAACCCTTTAGCTTTAGGCGCTGATATTGTAATGCACTCTGCAACAAAATATTTAGGCGGACATAGCGATGTTGTTATGGGAGCTTTAATTACAAATGATGATGCCCTATTTGATAAATTATATTTTATATTAAATAGTTGTGGCGCTAATCCTGGTCCAATGGATTGCTTTTTAGTAATGCGTGGTATTAAAACTTTGCATTTACGCATGGAACGCCATTGTTATAATGGACGCATCATTGCAGAATATTTAAAAACACATCCTAAAATTGAAAAAGTATATTGGCCTGGTTTTACGGATCATCCAAACCATTTAATTGCTAAAAAACAAATGAAAGATTTTGGCGGAATGATTTCTATTGTATTAAAAGGTGCAAGTCTTGAAGATACTTTTAAAATTGCCTCTTCTTTCCACGTGTTTTCTTTAGCAGAATCATTAGGCGGTGTTGAATCGTTAATAAACCATCCTGCAACTATGACTCATGCTTCAATACCAAAAGCTGAAAGAGATAAAGCAGGTGTTGTAGAAAATTTACTAAGATTAAGCGTTGGAGTTGAAGATGTTGAAGATTTATTAGAAGATTTAAAACAAGCGCTTAGTTAAATAAATGAATTTAAATAACCATGATTTTTTTTCAAGGATTTCTTAAAGCAATTTCTAATTCTTTTAAAGGTTTTAGTTTAGTCTTTGAAAAAGGATTGTGGCCTTATTTATTTTATCCATTAATTTTGTGGTTTTTAATGTGGGCAGGAAGCATTTGGTTGTTCGCTGGTTTAGCAAATAACTTTGCAGAATACTTCAACCAAAAATTAAATTTAAATGATATACCTGATGCAGGAAATTGGCTATCATTTGCGAAACCCTTTTTGACTGGATATTTTAGTTTCATATTAGCATGGATTTTTAAAATTGCATTTTGGTTTGTATCCACTACATTTTCTAAATATTTGGTTTTAATTTTTTTATCACCCCTATTCTCTTTACTTTCCGAATCAACAGAAGAAAAAATAAATGGAAATGATTTTCCTTTTAACTTTTTACAATTAATTAAAGATGTTTTCAGAGGAGTATTAATGAGTTTAAGAAATATGCTGTTAGAATATTTTTTCATTGCACTATGTTTTATTATAACATTATTTTTCCCTCCATTAATCTTTTTATCAGCACCATTTCTTTTATTAGTATCCTGGTATTTTTTAGGATTTACAATGATGGATTATAATTTTGAACGTCATAAAATGAGTGTATCACAAAGTGTAAAGTTTTCCCGTAAAAACATGGGAACAGCCTGTGGCATTGGGGCAATTTATTCTTTTTTAATGTTATTACCTATGTTTGTAGGCTTAATGTTTGGGCCTGTATTGGCAGTTGTTGGAGCAACAATTTGCTTTTTAGAAATAAAAAAACAAAATGCACTTACAAGTGTTTAATTAATATGTACAAAATATCCATAGTAAACTATTATAACACAACCCCATTTTTATTTGGTATAACTAATAGTGATATAAAAAATGAGCTACAAATAGAACTTGATATACCAAGTGTGTGTGCTCAAAAATTAAAAAATAAATCGGTTGCAATTGGTTTAGTACCAGTTGCAATTTTACCCGAATTATCAGCTTACCACATTATTACAAATTACTGCATTGGTGCAAATGGTAAAGTTGACAGTGTAAAACTTTTTTCAGAAAAACCACTTGATGAGTTAACTCATATTTTATTAGATTATCAATCAAAAACGTCGGTAGCGTTAGTACAGGTATTGAATAAACATTTTTGGAAAAAGAATATTCAATTTATTGATGCCAAAGAAGGATTTGAAAATCAAATTAATGGCACAACTGGTGCAGTAATAATTGGAGATAGAACGTTTGGCTTAACTAAATATCCGTATCAAATAGATTTAGCAGAAGAGTGGACTAAGCAAACTAATTTACCCTTTGTGTTTGCGGCGTGGGTAAGTAATATAGAATTAACATCCGATTTTATTGAACAATTTAATAATGCCTTAGCTTTTGGTGTTGCCAATATTGATGAAGCTGTTTTACAAAACCCAAAAAACATCAAAGGCTTTGATGCCGTTGATTACTTAAAAAAAAAAATCTCCTATAATCTTTCTGAAGAGAAAAAATTAGGCTTAAAAAAGTTTTTAGAGCTAATGTAATTCTATAAGTTACTCCCCTTGCGTAATCACTTTAGGTACCTTAAAATAATCCGAATCTTTTCTTGGTGCATTTTTCAACGCATCTTTTTGGTTTAATGTTTCAACGGGAATATCTTCACGCATCACATTAACTTCATCAGTCATATATATTAACGGCTCAACTCCTTCAGTATCCAATTCGTTTAATTTATCAATAAACGTAAGCATTCGATTCATATCATTTGCAATTTCAACTTTGGCTTCATCTGTAAATTCTAAACGTGCTAAGTGAGCAACCTCATCTACTGTTTTAATATCAATTTTATTTGCCATTATATTCTATTAAAGTGTTTTGAATTAAATTATATACTTTTTCTTTTAAAGCATCAACATCATTTTCGGTTAAGCCTTTTGTTATTATTGGTTCTAAGATAACTGTTTTTGCAATACCCGGCCTTCCATTTGTTTTAAAATAACCACCGTTTTCTAAAAGCTGAATATTATTTAAATTAACAACAGCTACAATTGGCACTTGTTTATCAATAGCCAATTTAAATGCCCCATTTTTAAATGGAATCATTTTTTTGTTTTTGGGAATTGTTCCTTCTGGAAAAATAACCATGCTTCGTCCTTTATCTATCTCATCTCCTGCCAAGGTAAATGCTTTATGAGCAGCCATTTTACTGGTTCTTTTAACAGCTATATCCATTCCCTTGAAAAAAGTTCTAAATAAAGGAGCTTTTAATAATTCAGCTTTTCCCATGTAAATTGCCAAATGATCGATATAAAACGTACTTAAAACAATATCTAAATAGGAAGTATGATTACCAACAAAAACAGATGGTTGAGGCATTTTTTTTGATTTAGATTTGTAAATTAATTTCGGGAAAATACCAGAACCATAAGCGATGCAGCAGGACCAAATTCTTTTTAAAAAAAAAGCTGTTTTTAAGTTTTGGGTTTTTATGGTCAGTAAAAAAAATGGGTAAAGAATTATAAATGAAACAACAAACACCATGAAAAACCAAGTTTTCCAAATTGGAGAAAATATGCGTTTTATTAATTTCATTCGGCAAATATAACATTTTTTAAAAATCAACCTGATTGAAAACAAATGGCACTTCAACACCAAAAATGCTATAAATTCTATTTTCGTATTATTTAAAATCAAATGTTAATTTTACATTCAAATGGTCAATACTAATTTTAGCATATCTGTAACTAATGCCGGAAAAAAATTTGGTAGTGAATGGATTTTTAGAAACCTCAGTTTAGAAATTCCATCAACTGAAAAATTGGCTATTTTAGGATTAAACGGTTCGGGCAAATCAACTTTATTACAGGCACTTTCTGGCTATCTTACATTAAATGAAGGCGAAATTTCATTTACCTTGAATGATAAAGGAATTGATTCTGAAAAAATGTATAAATACTGTAGTTATGCTTCACCATATTTAGATTTAATTGAAGATTTTACCTTAGCTGAATTGATAAATCATACGAAAGTATTTAAGCCATTTGTAACTAATTTTTCTACTCAACAAATTATTGAGCTTTCGGGATTGCAAGAACACTCAACCAAATTTATTCATCAGTTTTCGAGCGGTATGAAGCAGCGACTTAAGCTAACTTTAGCGATTTTAGCGGATGCTCCAATTTTATTATTAGATGAACCAACTTCTAATTTAGACGTAAATGTCATTAAATGGTACCAAACATTAATTGAAACTTATGCTATGCATAAAACTATTATCGTTTGTTCTAATTCAATTAAAGAAGAGTATTTATTTTGTACAAAAACAATTATAATGGAAGACTATAAATATCAAAAAAAGTCTCTGTAAAAATAATTTTGTTATTTAAAATTAATGCTTATACTTGTAGTGTCTTATGACAATCTTCTCTAACCAGCGAAGAACAAAAAATCAAAATAATTTATTTTAAAATAAAAACTCTTTTAATTATTTTTCCATTTAACAAAGCATAATATGTTTGAAGTATTAGATTTAACTAGCAGAGCTTTGCCTCAGCTAAAAGACATTTGTAAGCAATTTGGTGTTGACGCAAAAGGATTAGGTAAACCCGAATTAGTATTAGCTATTATTGATGCGCAAAATGCAAATCCAGATTTAGCAAATAAATTGTCTACTGAATTTCCTAAAAAAGATATAGTAAAAATAGATAAAGTGGAAAAAATAGAGAAAACAGAAAAACCAATTGAGCCGAAAGTAAAAAAACCGCGTATTCAAAAAACAGTTGAAACTGCAAACGCTCCCGAAAAAATAGTTTTTGAATCAGTACCCGAAGTTATTGTGATTACTGAACCAAAACCTGATGTTGAAGCTACACCAATAGCTGAATCAAAACCTATTGTAAATAAAGTGGTTTCAGAAAAACCAGTTCACAACCACCCAAAACCAGTTCATAATCACCCAAATCAAAATAGGAATTTAAATCAGAACCCAAATCAAAACCCAAACCAAAATAGACCGAATCCAAATCAAAATAACGCAAACCTAAATAACCCAAATCAACAACAGAATCAACCAAAGCATAATCACCCACAATACGCCAACGAAAAATCGCAAGCCGAAAACGAAAACAAACCCGTTGTAAATAACGATTTTGCAATAAATATTGAAACGGAAGAAAAGCAATTATCAGTTGATGGAATGGAATCTAACGAAGCGAAAGATTCGAGAGAAAATGACAACAAACAATTACCAAAACCTGAACGCGTTTATTATAATTTTGATGGAATAGCAATTGGTGAAGGTGTTTTAGAAATGATGCCTGACGGATACGGATTTTTAAGAAGTTCGGATTATAATTATTTAAGTTCGCCTGATGATATTTATGTGTCATTAGCACAAGTAAAATTATTTGGATTAAAAACTGGTGACGTTGTAAGAGGCGGAATAAGACCTCCAAAAGACGGAGAAAAGTTTTTCCCTTTAGTAAAAGTTGAAGAAATTAACGGAAGAGAACCTTCTTTTGTAAGAGATAGAGTTCCCTTTGATTATTTAACACCTTTATTTCCTGATCAAAAATTAAAATTAACGGGCCACCCTACTCAAACAAACAGTACACGTATAATAGATATGTTTACACCAATTGGAAAAGGGCAACGTGGTTTAATTGTAGCACAACCAAAAACAGGTAAAACTGTTTTATTAAAAGATATTGCTAACGCTATTGCCTATAATCATCCCGAAGTTTATTTAATTATTTTATTAATTGATGAACGTCCAGAAGAGGTTACTGATATGGCACGTAGCGTTAAAGCAGAGGTGGTATCATCTACCTTTGATGAGCCCGCAGAAAAACACGTTAAAATTGCAAACATTGTTTTAGAAAAAGCAAAACGTATGGTGGAATGCGGACATGATGTTGTGATACTTTTAGATAGTATTACACGTATGGCTCGTGCTTACAATACTGTGGCACCAAGTAGTGGAAAAGTATTATCGGGGGGTGTTGAAGCAAATGCTTTACAAAAACCAAAACGCTTTTTTGGTGCAGCTCGTAAAATAGAAAATGGTGGTTCCTTAACTATTATTGCAACAGCATTAACAGAAACTGGTTCTAAAATGGACGAGGTCATTTTTGAAGAATTTAAAGGTACTGGTAATATGGAATTACAGTTGGATCGTAAAATTGCTAACCGTCGTATTTTCCCTGCAATTGATTTATCATCTTCGAGCACACGACGTGATGATTTATTATTGAGCAAAGAAACCTTACAACGCCTTTGGGTATTAAGAAAACATTTAGCTGATATGAATCCGATTGAAGCAATGGAATTTTTGTTAAACCAAATTAGCAAAACTCAAACCAACGAAGAATTTCTAATTGGTATGAACCGCTAATTTGATAGAGTTAGTTTGAACTAACAAACAAAATAAAATTATGAGTTATGAATATTAAAACTTTCATCTTTCCAGGTATTTACAGCACACTATGTATTATTTCTATTTGCATTGCATTTTATGGTGGCTATAGCCAACACATTAACAAAGTGAGCATTATTGGTTGGTTATTAATTATTCCATTTTGCGTAATGGCAATGTTGTACTCCAAAAAAACACTATTCAATAATAACATTGGAGGAAAAGATGCTGTAAAAGAAGGATTTAAGTTTATTGTTTTTAGCACGATCATTCTTGTTATTTTTCAAGCCATATTTTTTACTTTGGATTTTAAAGCATACAAAATTGATTTTATACAAACCTATGGGGTTGATTTAGCAAAGGCTCAAATAAAAAGTGGTAACCTTAAAATTACCGATGCTGAAATTCCAAACTTAATCAGTAAAGAAATTGAACAAATTACTTTGTTTAAAGAATGCACCAGCATTGTATTTAAAAATTTATTTTTAGGGACAATCACAGCTATTGTAACTGCTGTTACCATTCGTGGTAATTTTAAATTTTAATTTTACTTACCTTTGCAAAACTCGTGCCCTGAGCTTGTTGAAGGGCAGGCTTTTCGTTCCAATCTTTTGAGCTTCGACAAGCTCAGCTGTCAAAAGAATTTTACTGCAATCCTTAACGCGAATATTAATTTCAATATAAAGTGAGTAATAAGAGTCTACCAAAAATTATATCGCCATTTGATAGTTTATGAAAATATGAATATATTTGATAAGTATATAAGGATGAAAAAAACATCCTTATATACTGACATTTGACAAATAAGGATGAAAAAATCAGTCCTATAAGCAAGTTAGCGGTCATGCTGTAAAGACAGACAATACAAAATAATAAACTAATAAAAAAATAGACAATGGCAAAATTTATCACAACTAAACAAATCACTTCTGAACTTGAAAATCTAATTAAAAAAGCAGACGAACGATTATACATTGTTTCTCCTTATTTGAAACTTTCAAAAGATTTTAGAGACCTTTTAACCTATCGTAACACAAATAGAAAAGACACTAAAATTATTTTTGGTAAACAGGAATTAAACCCGGAGCAAATGACTTTCTTTCAGGGTCTGAGATTTGTTTATTTGTTTTTTTCTGAGGATTTACACGCTAAGTGTTATATTAACGACACAAGAATGATTATTACTTCAATGAATTTTTATGACTTTTCAATGATGAATAATAAGGAAATGGGACTATTAATCGACAAAACAGTTGCCGAAGACACTCAAGTTTATAATGAGGCGTGGGACGAAATTGATTTTATTGAAAAAACGAGTAAACCATTTGACTTTGTTAGTAAACCAATTAGCAATATTGTGTCGACACCTCCTATGAAAGATAAAGTAGCAGAGCCAAAGACCGAAATAATTACGCAACAGAAAACAAACACTTTTGACGGAAAATATTTTTCAGCAACAGCACTATCAAAAGAACTTGGTATTTCTGCTAAAGAACTTAGTCATCAATTTGAGAAGCTGAAATGGATTGAAAAGAAAAATGACGAATTCATTTTAACTAACTTAGGTAAAAGTAAAGGAGCTCAAATGAAAAAAGGACAATATGGTGAATACATTGCTTATCCAGAAACTGTCTTAAAAGCATTTGGTAACAACGGTAACGACGATTTACCATTTTAAATTAAGACGATAAATTCACAAAAGAAAAGCACGAACCGCTAACAGCACCTTTGCCCAATGCCGGCGGAAGTATAAGCATTTGCAAAATTTGTCCCTTCGGGGACATTTTTTATTTTGCTTTGCAAATGACAACAAACATAGTATCTTTGTTAGTAATATTTCGGTAGAAAAAGTTTCAAAACCCAAACGGAAATTTAGCTCCAAAACGTTAAAAATTTATTTTACAACATTAAAACATTACTTCGAATCGCATTGCGTTTTTAAATGAGACCTTAAGCGACAGACTATTTCAATTGCATTGAATACGTGGTTCAAGGAAAGAGTAATCTCTAAAAATCTTAATTATTTCTAATTATAAAACAATTCAATACTTATTTTGTTCTATATTAAAATCGTATCATTACACTAATGGAATACCAGCATAAAAAAGGGTTTGCATTTAAAACCTATGAGGCGCCCTTTATTGCCCCTTTCGATAAACTATTTGATATATTTAAGGAGCTCATTGTAAATACCTCGGGTGATTTTGATGAAGCTATTGATTGGTTGCGCCTATTGGATAAAGAATACAGGCTCACTGATGAAAATTATACCATCGACGATTTTATTGAAGACCTCAAACAAAAAGGATATATAAAACAAAAAGTAAAACCTGATGGTTCAGGAGGAATGGCTATTACCTCAAAAACAGAACGAGCGATTCGCCAAGACGCCCTCGACCAGATTTTCGGAAAGTTAAAGCGATCAGGTAGCGGAAATCATAAAACTAAATTCGCTGGTAATGGTGATGAACAAACGGGTGAATTTAGAGCATACCATTTTGGCGATTCGATAGATAATATTTCTCTTACCGAAAGTTTACGCAATGCTCAAATAAATAATGGCGTAGATGATTTTACACTTACGGAAAATGACCTAGTGGTGGAAGATGCCCAGTACAAAGCTCAAATGAGCACTGTATTGATGATAGACATTAGCCATAGCATGATTTTATACGGTGAAGATAGAATTACACCAGCCAAAAAAGTAGCTATGGCATTAGCCGAACTCATTACTACACGTTACCCAAAAGATACCATTGATATTTTAGTATTTGGAAATGATGCTTGGTCAATTCCCATTAAAGATCTTCCCTATTTAACAGTTGGCCCTTACCATACAAACACAGTGGCTGGCTTGCAATTAGCCATGGATATTTTGCGCAGAAAACGAAATACCAATAAACAAATTTTTATGATCACCGATGGAAAACCAAGTTGTGTGAAAGAAAAAGATGGTCGGTATTATATGAATAGTAATGGATTGGATCCATATATTGTAGAACAATGTTATATTCAAGCACAACAGGCCCGTAAACTGCACATTCCAATTACCACTTTTATGATAGCTCGTGATGCTTACTTGCAAGAGTTTGTAGATAATTTTACGGTAGCTAATCAGGGCAAAGCTTTTTACACTGGAATAAAAGGATTAGGTGAAATGATTTTTGAAGATTATGAAACCAATAGAAAAAAGAAATTAAAATAATGCATATGAAAATTGAAAATATAAAAACACTTAGTGACCTTAAAAAATCAAGCTATGTTTCGAAAAGCATCAAAGATGAATTAAGACATAATTTACGTGAGAAAATAAAATCGGGCAAACCTGTTTTCGAAGGAGTTCATGGATTTGAAAATACAGTAATACCAGAATTGGAAAGAGCTATATTATCACGTCATAATATTAATTTACTAGGTTTACGCGGACAAGCAAAAACCAGGCTTGCCCGAAAGATGATTGAATTGTTGGATGAATATATGCCCATTGTAGAAGGCTCAGAAATAAACGACGATCCATTGAATCCCATTTCACGTTACGCGAAAGAATTGATAGCCGAAAAAAAAGATGAAACTCCTATAGGTTGGATACACAGAAATGATCGGTTTTTTGAAAAGCTAGCCACACCCGATGTAACTGTAGCAGATATTATTGGAGACGTTGATCCTATTAAAGCAGCTAATTTAAAACTGTCTTATGCCGACGACAGGGTGATTCACTATGGAATGATACCCAGAGCAAACCGTTGCATTTTTGTGATAAACGAATTACCCGATTTGCAGGCAAGGATACAAGTAGCCTTATTTAATATATTGCAAGAAGGTGATGTGCAAATTAGAGGTTATAAAGTGAGACTTCCTCTCGACATGCAATTTGTTTTTACCGCAAACCCCGAAGATTATACTAATAGAGGAAGCATAGTTACTCCCTTAAAAGACCGGATAGGCTCACAAATATTAACACATTATCCAGAGACGATAGAAATAGCTCGCATGATTACGGGCCAGGAGGCTAAGTTGAATGAAATACAAACGAATTCGGTATATGTTCCATCCCTAGCAAAAGATATTTTAGAACAAATAAGTTTTGAAGCTCGTAAGAGTGAATTTATAGATAGCAAAAGTGGTGTAAGTGCTAGAATGAGCATTACGGCTTACGAAAATTTGATCAGCACTGCTGAGCGCAGATCATTAAAATTAGGGATTGAAAAAACTTCAGTTCGATTCTCTTCGTCCTGGGCAGGATAGGGCTGTTTACACTTTGTTATCGCAGCGAGATACTATTTGCATTCTTCCGACGGGTGGCGGCAAATCT
>CAIYSA010000483.1 GCA_903928655.1 uncultured Bacteroidota bacterium | reverse complement strand
TAAATAAATTATTTTACCAGTAACTTTGTGTTTTTTGTTAAGTATTAAAACCCTTCCATTGTTGCTCCAATTTTTTTTAGGAATTGAAGTGTTGTTAAGTGATTGTTTTTAATTAAAAAAGAACCATAATTATCTATTCTTGTAATGTTTATATCTGGATGGCCATGAGAAAAGCTGCTGTCCAAATTCCAGTTAGCCGAATATATTTGAAATGTTGAATGAATACGATTTTTTTCTTCCGCAATTCTCCATGATCTTCTTTCGAATGACGGTTTAAATGTATTTGGGTAATCGTTATATAATGCTGGGCCTGCATAATTAATAAAATCATCACGCCATACATGATCTATTATAAGTAGATTTTTAACCTTGTTTGTTTGGCATTGGTTTTTATAAACTTCTAAACAGCCTTTTAAATCTTTTAAGGAAATCAAATTTAAATGATCCCATTTTTTCTCATCGACATGATAAGCGATTTTTTGTTTAAACGTGGTGTATTTATAAACTGTAAAACTGATTGTGATAAAGCAAATGAAATAAATAAATTTAGTTGAAATGGGATTTAGCATTGAAATAAATAAATAAATAATAATGGGGATCCCTAAATATAAACGGCTATACGAGTAAAACGGCCACATTGAACCATCTGTAGATTTGTTAGTACTAAACCCTAATATTAAAATGCAAATAAAAACTAGGTAGGCGTAAAAATGGTTACGAGATTTTTTAAATAGAAAAACTCCCAATACTCCAAAAACAATAAGAGTTATCATAGCTGATTCCTCAACAAAAAAACCTATGTGTGTAAACTGCGCATCTAAATGCTTAAGAGAATCTATTAAATAATTAAAACCAAATTCTGTTTTATATTTAGAAATTTCTGCCTCCGGATGTATTTTATAAAAATGATTTAATAAATAATCAATGGGCATTCCGCATAGTATTGCAACAGCTGATGCAACATAAAATAATTTGTCTTTGTAATTTAATAAAAACAAATAAAACAAAATAGGCAATGTAACTAATACCGAATTTGGCAAAACTAAATAGCCCACATAAGCCATAAATACATTAATACCAATATAAATTTTATTGTGAGGATTATACAAACTAATAATTAAAAATGTGGTAAAAAATAAACCATTGGCAAATCCTCTGGTGATGGTATTCATAATATCATAGCCAACTGGCATGCATAACATAATACATAAAACAATGATGGCTGTTTGTTTTTTCTTTTTATAAAATAAGTAAGACGCCGAAAAAATGAATGGCGTTAAATAAATAAGTTGGGTTAAAATTGGAACTGCATAATAAACTGGTACGCCATATTTAATTAGAGGAACAGAAAAAAATGCATCCATCATGGTATGATAACTCTGTCCGTAAAAGCGAGGAACATAAAACAAACCTTCTGAATAATGCTTTGCGCCAAGCCAAATTACAACTTCATCATTGTCAATATAATCGAGCTTGATGCTAAAAAATAAAATAAAGCGATGGAAAATGATTATTCCCAAAAACAAAAAAAAGAATGCGTTCAATACGTATTCTTTTTCTAACCCAGTATTTTTAAATGTATCTAACAATCTATTTTTGCTAATCTATCTGCATGTCGGCCACCTTCAAATGCATTCTCAAAAAACGCATCCACACATTTTTTTGCTTCGTCAACGGTAATATAACGAGCAGGTAAAACTAAAATATTAGCATCGTTATGTAGTCTTGCTAAGCTTGCAATTTCGCTATTCCAACATAATGCCGCTCTAATGCCAGCATGTTTATTAGCAGTCATGTTAATACCGTTTCCACTACCACACATTAAAATTCCAAAGTCAACTTCTTTACTTAAAACTGAAAGAGCTACTGCGTGACCAAAATCAGGATAATCAGCTCTATCTAAACTATAACAACCTTTGTTGTTTACTTCAATCTTTTTTTCGTTTAAGTATGCAATGAGTTGCTCTTTTAATTCAAAACCTGCGTGATCACTTCCAATGGCAATTTTCATAATTGGGATGTATATTTAAATGAATTAATAAAATAAGTTGTTATAAGGGAATCGTTTAATATGTATGGCTTTTACAGTATCGTAAATTGCTTTTTTTAAATCTTCTATGTTTATTTTTTGCTGAGCACTAATAAATAAGCATTGTTCATTCAAATCTTTCATCCAAGTATTTTTCAATTCTTCTAACGAAACATTTTCTCTGGTTGATGGAGTTAAATCATCTTCATCTTTTTTCACAAAAGTAAACGCATCAATTTTATTAAAAACTAAAATAGTTGGTTTATCGCCAGCGCCAATATCAATAAGGGTTTGCTTAACTACATTAATGTGATCTTCAAAATTTTGATGAGAAATATCTACAACATGAATTAATAAATCTGCTTCACGAACTTCATCTAAAGTGCTTTTAAAACTTTCAACTAATTGTGTTGGCAGTTTACGAATAAAGCCAACGGTGTCGCACAATAAAAAATATAAATTTTCTATAGTTACTTTTCTTACGGTTGTATCAAGCGTTGCAAATAATTTGTTTTCAGCAAACACTTCACTTTTACTGATTAAATTCATTATTGTTGACTTGCCAACATTGGTATAACCAACTAATGCAACCCTTACAAATTCACCACGATTTTTTCGTTGCGTAGCCATTTGTTTATCAATAATTTTTAAATCTTCTTGTAACTGAGCAATTCTGTCGCGAGAAATTCGTCGGTCAGTTTCAATTTCTTTTTCACCTGCTCCACCACGAGTTCCTGTTCCGCCTCGTTGTCTTTCTAAGTGAGTCCACATACCAGTTAAGCGTGGTAATAAATATTTTTGTTTTGCTAATTCAACTTGCGTGCGAGCATGAGCTGTTTGTGCACGTTGCGAAAATATTTCTAAAATTAAATTCGTTCTATCAATTATTTTTACGCCTAATTCGGTTTCTAAATTCCGTTGTTGAGATGGTGACAATTCATCATCAAAAATCACAACTGTTATTTTATTTTCAATGATGTAAGCTTTTACTTCAGCCAATTTTCCTTTTCCAATAAAAGTAGCTTTGTCAGCTTTTTCTAATTTTTGAGTAAACGTTTTTTTTGTAATTACACCATATGTTTCAGCTAAAAATGCCAATTCATTGAGGTATTCAAAAGAAAGGGCTTCGTTTTGTTGTTTGTTTATAACACCAATTAAAACGGCAGTTTCAGTTTCTTTTTCGGTAACGTTTAGTTCTTTTTTCATTAAAAAATTTAGTTCTATTTTCCCTTTAAATCAGTTTCAATATATGAAGACACTGCTTCAATTTGTTCGACTGATAAAGTAGATTTGTATGAGGTCATTGCATTTTTACCATTTGTAATAATTCCAACAATTCCCTCGTGGTTTAATGCAGTAAGCGATAAATCTTTAGCGCCAGATAATCCTAATTTTCCGTCGTTGCCGTGACATAGTGAGCATTTTTCTTCAAAAAGTTCTTTCCCAGTCATAGCCATTGATTTTTTACCTGCTTTTGCTTCCTTTGCTTTATAGGCTAAAGAAAATGAAGCAACTATTAAAAAAAATGAGAAGGATGCCAATACTTTATTCTTGTTTTTAAAACCAACAACTGCCAATGGTATTGATAAAAACACAAGGCTTATTTTGATAATATGATACATGTTAATGGCTGGTAATTGTGTCATTAAAAAAATGCCAGTTGCTAAAAAACCAAAGCTTACAACCATTTCAGCAATTTTGGTTTTCTTTTTAAATTTTTCTAAAAGTTCATCTCTATCACTTAATAATAAAATAGTTTTAATTAAGTAAATAAGTGTAAATAATACTACCATTAAGTAGTGTGTATGAAGCATTCCTGTTGCCATATTTTTTAAATTAGGGTTTGAATTTCAAAATTAACAATTTATCCTTAATTAAAAGCTATAAACTCGTTTTTATGGTTTGTCTATAATGCTATATTTGTTATATATCTAAAAAGTTATGCGTTATTTTATTTCAACCTTTATTGCAGTCGTATTTTTTGTGAATACGATTTTAGGACAAACTACCTTTAATACTAATGGTGCGCCAAATGGAACCCACACTATTTATGTATTTACTAATTGCACATTGCATGTTGATGCTGATATCATAATTACTAATGCAACATTAATAGTGCAGGATGGAAAAATAATTGGTGCTGCCGAAAAATTGCAATTACCTAAGGAAGCTGTTTCGGTAAATTTGAAAGGAAAGCATATTTATGCGGCATTTATTGATTTATACAGTGATTATGGAATGCCTGAAGTAAAAAAAACAGACAATGTCGATTCACCGAAAAAAGGGGCGTTCGGTGCCAACCAAGCTATTAAAAGCGATGTTGAAGCCCATAAGTTATTTTTGCATAATCAATCAAAAGCAGATGAATTTCGTAAACAAGGTTTTGGTGCCGTTCTTACTTTTCAAAAAGATGGTATTGTTCGCGGAAGTGGTGCTTTGGTTTGCCTTGCTAATGCTAAAGAGAACGAAACAATTATTAAAGACAGAGCCGCAGGTTTTTATTCGTTAAGGAAAGGAACTTCTCCGCAAGATTATCCTTCTTCAATAATGGGAGCAATTGCTTTATTGCGTCAAACCTATTATGATGCGCAATGGTATAAAATTAATGCAATCAAAACAGAATATAACATCACATTAGATGCTTTTAATAAAATGCAAGAATTGCCTTCTGTATTTGAAGGAGGCGATAAATACAATGATATCAGAGGAAAAAACATTGCTGAAGAGTTTAAAACAAAATATATTATTAAAGGTGGCGGTAATGAATACCAAAGGTTGTTTGATATTCAAAATACATTTTCAAAATTTATTATTCCAATTAATTTTCCAGAAGCTATCGATGTGGAAGACCCTTATGATGCCGAACAAGCATCTCTTACCGAATTAAAGCATTGGGAAATGGCTCCAGCAAACTTAGCCATGCTCGAAAAAAACTTTGTTCAGTTTTGTATTACAACTGCCGATTTAAAAGACAAGGCTAGTTTTTTGAAGAACCTGCGAAAAGCTATTAAATATGGTTTATCAGAGAAAACGGCATTGAAAGCATTAACTACAAACCCCGCAAATTTTATTGGCGTGCAAGATAAAATTGGTAGTTTAAAACAAGGAATGCTTGCTAATTTCATAATCACTTCTAAAAACATTTTTGAAGATGATGCCATTATTTACGAAACATGGAGCAATGGAATTAAGCATGAATACAATGATTTATCTATTCCAGCAATTAATGGAACGTATAATTTATCAATTAGTAAAAGCATTTATAAAATTAATATTAATAAAGATCAAGATGGTTACTCTGGAATGGCCTTTAAAGACAGCTCTAAAGCTAAAACCAATATTACTTTCAAAAATAATTTATTGACACTTAGTTTTCCTTATGATTCTACATTAGCGTATCGTTTAAATGGAAATTATGATGAGGTGAAAAAATCATTTTCTGGGCAAGGTCAGTTAGCGGATGGTAGTTGGACAACTTTTGAAATGATAAATATTACACCAATTGATACCGCTAAAACCAAAGAACCAAAACCGAAAGAAAAATTAAATATTGGTAAAGTGATTTATCCTTTTACTGCTTATGGTGAAGCAGAAGTTGAAAGTGATGGAATTATACGCGATACTTGGCAAAAGTTTAAAAAGCGTTATGATGCTGTATTAATAAAAAACGTAACTATTTGGACTAACGAACAAGATTCTATTTTAAAAGACCATGATGTTTATATTGTTGACGGAAAAATTGTTCGTATTGCACCTAATATAGATGCTCAGAAAACAGCCTTTGCTAAAATTATTGATGGAAAGGGGATGCATTTAACTCCTGGTATTATCGACGAACATTCGCATATTGCGTTAGCTAGCGTTAACGAAGGCGCAGATGTTAGTTCTGCAGAAGTTAGAATGGACGATGTTATAAATCCTGATGATATTAATATTTATCGGCAGCTTGCAGGTGGTGTAACAACAGCACAATTACTGCATGGTTCGGCAAACCCAATTGGTGGACAAAGTTGTTTAATTAAATTGCGTTGGGGAAAAAATCCTGATGAATTTAAATATGAAAAAGCAGATGGTTTTATAAAATTTGCTTTAGGCGAAAATGTTAAACGCTCTAATTGGGGCGAAGCAAACCGGTTTCCGCAAACGAGAATGGGAGTTGAACAATTGTATTATGATTATTTTACGAGGGCTACAGCCTATAAAAAACAAATGGAAGATTTTGGAAAATTAACTCCAAAACAAATTGAAAAAGGAAATGTCGTATCGCCTCGTAGAGATTTAGATTTAGATGCGCTTGTTGAAATATTAAACAACAAACGTTTTATCACTTGTCACAGTTATGTGCAAAGTGAAATTAATATGTTAATGCATGTCGCTGACAGTATGAAGTTTAAAGTAAATACATTTACGCATATTTTAGAAGGTTATAAAGTTGCAGATAAAATGAAAGCGCACGGCGCAAATGCTTCTACGTTTGCCGATTGGTGGGCTTATAAAATGGAAGTGATGGATGCAATTCCTTATAATGCTGCTTTGCTTACTAAAATGGGTGTCAATACAGCTATCAATTCTGATGATGCTGAAATGGGAAGACGCTTAAATCAGGAAGCTGCAAAAGCAATTAAGTATGGTACATTATCAGAAGTTCAGGCGTTGAAATTAGTAACGCTTAATCCTGCAAAAATGTTGCACATTGATAATAAAGTTGGAAGTATAAAAGTTGGGAAAGTTGCCGATTTAGTTTTGTGGACAGACAATCCATTAAGTATTTATGCAAAAGTAAACACTACAATTATTGACGGACAAATTTATTTTAGTGTGGACGATGATGCTAAACTCCGTGAAGATATTAAGAAAGAGCGCGCTCGTATTATCGCTAAATTAATTACCGAAAAAAATAAAGGAGCTAAAGTCATTAAACCAGTTGCTAAAAAACAAAATCATTTTCACTGCGACAGCGAAGAGAGTGGGTTTTAGAAATGCTTAAAATGAGAAAGGTGTAATTAAGAAACTTTATAGTTTTCTAGTTTACACCTTTTTTTAATCTGAAATTTTCAAATCTTTCAATCTGCAATCCTTAAGCCACTAACAACTGTGTAATTCGTGCACTTTTTAATTTTTCAGAAGCGTAGTTTAAATCGATCGTTAAGTTTTTAGGATGCTTTTCGTTACTTGGCGCGTCAAACATAAAATCAACCATAATGGATTCGCAAATACCACGTAAGCCACGAGCCCCTAATTTAAACTCAAGAGCTTTATCAACTATTAAATCTAATACGTCATCATCAAATTCTAATTTAATACCTTCTAATTTAAATAAATATTGGTATTGTTTAATGAGTGCATTTTTAGGATCTGTTAAAATAGAACGCAATGTTTTTCTATCTAAAGGTTTTAAATACGTAAGAACTGGTAAACGACCAATTAATTCGGGAATTAAACCAAATGCTTTTAAATCTTGTGGTGATACATATTGTAACATATCACTTTTATCAAATTCTTCCTTAGTTACCGAAGCTGAATAACCAATAGCTTGTGTATTTAAACGTTGAGCAATTTTTTTATCGATTCCATCAAAAGCACCACCGCAAATAAATAAGATATTTTTTGTATTTACTTGTATCATTTTAGCATCAGGATGTTTACGCCCGCCTTGTGGTGGCACATTTACAACCGAACCTTCTAATAATTTTAACATCGCTTGTTGCACGCCTTCGCCACTTACATCACGTGTTAAAGATGGGTTATCACTTTTACGAGCTATTTTGTCAATTTCATCAATAAATACAATGCCACGTTCTGCGCTTGGCAAATCATAATCTGCAGCTTGTAATAAACGCGTTAATACATTTTCAACATCTTCACCAACATAACCAGCTTCTGTTAATACAGTAGCATCAGCAATACAAAAAGGTACGTTTAATAATTTTGCAATGGTGCGTGCTAGTAATGTTTTACCAGTTCCTGTTTCTCCTACTAAAATAACATTTGATTTATCAATTTCAATTTCGTCTTTAGCGTTAGATGCATGCGCAATACGCTTAAAGTGATTATAAACCGCTACGCTTAATATTTTTTTCGCTTCATCTTGACCAATTATATATTCATCCAAATGAGCTTTAATAGCTAATGGTTTCAGCACATTTAGGGCGTGTTGTACTTGCTCGTTTCCTTTAGCTCCAGCTTCCTCATTTACTATTTTAAAAGCTTGTGAAATGCAACTATCACAAATATGACCAGTGATTCCTGCTATTAAAATTTTTGCTTCTTTTTTATCTCGTCCGCAAAACGAACATACTATAGGACCTGCTTTTGCCATTGTTATAAAATTTGGAATGTAAAGATACTGAAAAAGTTAGTTAGAATTGCTGATTATTGGAATAGAAGTAAAACACATTAATGATGCCCGCTAATTTAGCAGCAATAAAAATAGTTAAATTAAGCTGTTAGTTTTAAACCTGTATTCATAGCATAAATTAAAAATAGCACTCCAAGTATAATTCTATAATATCCAAAATGTTTAAATCCGTATTTATTTAAAAATGCAACAAATCCCTTAACTGCAAAAAACGCTACTATAAAAGCAATTAATGCCCCGAATAATAAAATTAAAGCATCATCGCTGTGAATGTTATCTTTCTCTTTTAGTAAGTCGTATCCTGAGGCTGCAAACATCGTTGGAATTGCTAATAAAAATGAAAATTCGGCGGCTTGTTGACGATTAAAACCAGAAAATATTCCCCCAAAAATAGTTGCAGCAGACCTAGAAACTCCAGGAATCATTGATACGCATTGTATTAATCCAATCTTAATAGCATCAATAAAACTAATATCTTCAATTTCTTTATATCTTGATTCCTTTTGAGCACTCCATTTATCAAGCAAAAGTAAGGCAACTCCACCAACAATAAGTGATATACTAACTGTATAAGGATTAAATAAATATAGTTTAATTGTTTTGTAGGCTAAAATACCAACTATACCAGTTGGAAGGAAGGCTACAAAAAGTTTGATGTAAATGTTTATTCCAACAAAAAACCGTTTAATGTAAATAAACAATATAGCCAAAATTGCACCTAATTGAATAACAATTTCAAAAGTCTCTGCAAATTTAGGATTTTGAATATTCATTAATGATGAAGCCAAAATCATATGACCAGTAGAAGAAATAGGTAAAAACTCGGTTAATCCTTCAATTACCGCAATAATAAATGCTTCAAAATAAGTCATTGATTGAGAAAATTAAATAAAACTAACTTTTTGCTACTTCGGTAGATTTTTTTGAACGCCACATAATAGAAACCATAATAACTCCAAAACCAATTAAGCAAACTATTGGAGCAATTGTTAAGCGTTGAGCATCAAATATAGCAGGGTTAAAAATATTTGGGTCTTCGCTTCCGCCGCCAATCATTAAAAGATACCCTATAATTAAAATTACAATGCCCCCTATTAATAGTTGATAGTTTTTTTTGCCAAAGGTTGTTTTCATGTTTTTTTATTTAATAATACAAAACTAATAAATTTTAGAGACTAACAAAGGATTGAAATAATTTTAAGATTTTTTGTCAAAAAAATTAATCCCTCCAATTTTCTATTTTCAATTTTCTAAAAAACTCTTCTTCTTCTATTTCTCTTACCTCGCCAGGCTGTAAATCTCCTAATTCTAAATCTTCAATACTGGTTCGTATTAATCGTTTGCAATGATGGTAAACGTTAGAAACCATTTTGCGAATTTGATGGTATTTCCCCTCAGTTAGTGAAATAAGCAACCATGTGTGTGGCAAATCTTCTCTATAGGCATGGCCACGCGTCGGTAAGTCTTTTGGTTTTTCTACAATAGTAATATCGCTTGGCAAGGTTGTGTAATAATCGCCACCTTTTATTCTTATCTCAATTCCTGTTTGCAATTGCAACAAACGTTCAGGCGTTACGTGTTTTTCTACTTGCACTAAATAGGTGCGTTTGTGCGGCACTTCACCTTGAAATAATAATGCGGTTACTTTTTTGTTTGTTGTTAAAATAAGTAAGCCTTCTGAATTATTGTCTAATCGACCAATGGCATGAATACCTTCCGGGAAATCGTAATCTAAATCTCCTAACAAATTTACCTTGTCTGGGCTTACAAATTGCGACACCATTTTGTATGGTTTGTAAATAATAAAATACCGATTTGGGTTATCCATTAATTCGATTTGTGTTTATATCCAACTAGTTTTAAAGCTATCCAAGTAACAATAAACCCTGCAACTGCCATTAATATTGATAAAATTGTAGCTCCAATAAAGTAGACGTATAAATTTGACATGGTTTGTTTTAAGTTTTCTATACTAAGTAATTTATCTAAACTTATGTGAACATTTTCATTTAAAAAGAATTCGCCAGTTTTTACACTAAAATATAATACTAAAGGAATTAAAGGAGGAAAGCTAATTTGTGCCGATAAGCCAACAATAAATTTATTTAATTTAAAATAGACTGCTGATAATATTGCTAATCCAAACTGAAAACCCCAAATGGGGACGATGCCAAAAAACAAACCTACAGCCACCGAAAGGGCTTTTTTTTCTGCACTTTCGTGAGCTGCAACAATTTCATTTTGCCAAGTTTTTTTAAAGTTTTTTATTGTCATACTTCTAACAAGCATAACTGGACGCCAAAAAAGTGCGGCTAGTATTACTAAATAGGTGTTTAAAAAACTGATACGTGTGCTATCAACGCTAGGTTTAAAGTGAGAAATTCGTTCGCCAGGTGGAGCATAGAAAACACCTACAGGAATCGATGTTACTGTTATTCCGCGCCAGGCAGCTTTTACAATTACTTCAATTTCTAATTCAAATTTGGTTGTAAATAACCATATTTTTTTTAATCGTTGAACAGGGTATAATCTAAAACCACTTTGTGTGTCTGGTAATGAAATGCCTGTTTCTGCCCAAAACCAAAAATTACTGAATTTATTGCCAAATGTACTTTTAGTTGGCACGTTTTCAGTTGTCATATTTCTTGCTCCAATAATTAAACTACCAGGCTCTTGCTCAATTTTAGTTAAGAATTTTTCAAAATCACTTGGAAAGTTTTGCCCGTCGCTGTCTATACTAATTGCGTAATCAAAACCTAACTCAACTGCTTTTGCAAATCCATTTCTTAACCCAAGCCCCTTACCTTTATTTATTGGGTGATTAATAACAATTAAATCTGGAAATTTTTTTAAAATATCTACGGTCGAATCTGTGCAGCCATCATTAATAACTATAACGTCATCACAATATTCAAAGGTTGAGTGTATAACTTGCTCTATAGTTTTTTCATTATCGTACGTAGGAATTAACACACAACATTTTAATTTTTTAAACTGTTGTTTTATGATTAATTTTTTTTCCATTTCGCTGATCATAATGAGAAAACAAAAGTATTAAAATTTCGATTTAAGTTATTTTATATTTGAGAAGTAAACTCATATCCTTTTTGTTTTATTGCAGGAATGAGTTTTTCCAGTAATTCAGGCATAAAATCCAATCTATCATGCAATAAGATAATGGCGCCAGGTTTTAACTGAGATAAAATTCGCACATTTATTTTTTCAATATCTTTTATAGATGTATCGTAACTTCTAATATTCCAACCAATTGATTTTAATCCTAATTTTTTTAGTGCTCTAGCAATATTTGGATTCGTAACGCCATATGGCGGCCTAAATAAATTTTTATTAGGCTGGTATTTTTCAATTATTTCTTGGCATTGCGCTATGTCGGTAATAACTTTTTTTGTGCTCCAAATATCAAACCAAAAATGGTGAGAAAAGCTATGATTACCAATAGAATGGCCGTCATCAATAATTTGTTTTACAATGTATTCATTGTCATTTATGTTTTTCCCGATTAAAAAAAACAGAGCATTCACTTGGTTTTTTTTTAGAACTTCCAAAACGCTTAATGTTGAATGATAAGGCCCATCATCAAAGGTTAACATTACTTTTTTGTCAATTGTATCAA
Source organism: uncultured Bacteroidota bacterium (assembly GCA_903928655.1). Lineage (GTDB taxonomy): Bacteria > Bacteroidota > Bacteroidia > B-17B0 > Aurantibacillaceae > UBA4416. The sequence goes on along the minus strand of CAIYSA010000483.1, from coordinate 27,378 downwards.
GTGAATTAACGGAATTTACATGAAAGTTTAGCCCAATTAAATAGGCGCCAAAAAATTGAAAAATTGAAAACAAAATAGTTAATACAGTTAGTGATATAGCAAGAATTAGCCCGTTTGTAAATACGCAAGTACAAATGATACTTAACGCATAAATAATTGTAACTGGTAAAAATTTAAATATCCTAATCATTTTAAATGTCTCAAAAATAGGAACTTAAAATTAGTAATTCTGCATATTCTAAATAATCTTATGTATTCTGCCACTTATCAAGTCATAACAGCCACTTACAAACTTATATTTAAATTTTAACTAAAAAGTATAATATTTGTAACCAAAACGCGTCATTCATAAAAAAAAGAGTTGTTTTGAAACATTAACAAAAAGATAGCATAAGATATTTTTTATTTAAAAACCTTTTTGTTATGTTTGGCGTCAATCTTTTAAATTATAAAAAAAGTAACTAACTAAAAAACACAATTATGAGTAACAAAAAAACATCAGGCGGTTTTCCGTTAATCGTTTCAGCTTTAGCAATCGTTATCTGTTTAGTAATAGGTATTGTTGTTTACAAATTTGTATTAGGTGCAGTGGGAAATTTTGACGCTGAAGGTCCTGAAAAAGGGCATCCATTAAACTTCTTTGGTATTATGTACAAGGGTGGATTTATTGTTCCAATTTTATTAGGAACTTTATTTACAGTAATTTGCTTTTTCTTTGAGCGTTTTATTACAATTCAAAAAGCAAACGGAAGAGGACAAACAGATAAGTTTGTTTCTAAAATTAAAGAATTAATTGCAGCTAAAGATCTTGATGGAGCAATTGCTGCATGTGATGTTCAACAAGGTTCATTAGGTAACGTAGTTCGTGAAGGTGTAATGAAATACCAATTCGTTCAAAACGATGCAAGTATGGATAAAGAATCAAAAGTTGCTGCAATCTCTAAAGCTTTAGAAGAAGCAACAGCTCTTGAATTACCAATGTTATCTAAAAATTTATCAGTTATTTCTACGTGTGCATCTATTGGTACATTAGTTGGTTTAATTGGAACAGTTGTAGGTATGATTCGTGCGTTTGGTGCATTAGCTGCAGCTGGAACTCCTGATACTGCTGCATTAGCAACGGGTATTTCTGAAGCCTTAGTTAATACATTAGTTGGTATCTTATCTTCTGCTTTAGCAATTATGGCTTACAACTTCTTCTCAACAAGAGTTGATCAAGTTACTTATGCAATGGATGAGGCTGGATTCTCTATTATTCAAGAATTCCAATCAACTGGAAAATAAATTAAAGTTCAATAGTTAAGAAAGTTGAACAGTCTCACTTTCTAAACTCATTAACATTCTAAACTAAATTAAAAAACATGGGAAAAATAAAAATACACAAAAGCTCACCGTCGATAGACATGACGCCAATGGTGGATTTAGCTTTCTTACTGGTAACATTCTTTATGCTTACGGCTTCATTCCGTATGGCTGAGCCTGTTATTGTAGACCCACCATCTTCGGTTTCTGACAAAACTTTGCCTGAAAATACGGTTTTAGTTACAGTTGATAATAATGGTCGTGCGTTTTTTGGTGTTGGAAATGGGCAAGCTCGTCGTAATACTTTAACGCAAATGTCTGCTAAGTATGGCGTAAAGTTTAACGATAAACAAGCTAAAAAATTTGAAGGATTATCTAGTTTTGGTGTAGAAATTAAAGATCTACCTCGTTACTTAGATGCTTCTGAAGCAGAAAGATTAAAGTTTCAACCGCAAAAAGGTGTACCATTAGATTCATTGAATAATCAATTGAGAGATTGGATTCAAATTTCGGCTACTGAGTTAAATGTAATTTATACCACAAATAAGGATAAAGCTTTAGCAGATGGGGTTGAGTTTAAAGGAGAAAAACCTCGTTATGCAATAAAAGCAGATGGTAAAGCAAAATATATTTATGTAAAAGATGTTTTTAAAACTTTTACTGATATGAAAATTTACACATTCAATTTAATTACATCAATGGAAGGCGGGTCAACGGTTGCACCAGCTAAAGCACATTAATATATTAACATTAAAAAAAATTAAAACATGGCAGAAATAGCAGAAAGTGGCGGCGGCGGACATGGCAAAGGCGGTAAAAAGCGTGCCAAGAAGCAAAGCACCCGAGTAGATATGACTCCGATGGTAGATTTAGCGTTTTTGTTACTAACGTTTTTCGTTTTAACATCAACCTTCAGTAAACCAAAAAGTATGGAGTTAAGCTTACCAGCTGAACCACCTCCAGGGCCTCAACCTGAATTAAAAAACGGTGTCACCTTTTTATTAACGAAAGACGATAAAATATTTTATTATGCTGGTGAGTTTTATGCGGCCGATAATCCTAAAGGTAAACCAGCTACAGAATTGAAGGAAACTAACTTTAGTTCGGAAGGATTGCATAAATTATTAATGGAGCAAAACAAATGGGCTAATGATGAAATTGATAAGTTAGCAGCTCAAAACAAAGCAAAAACATTAGCTGACACTACATTTAAACGTATGGCAAGTGATGTAACTGGAAATACATTGGCTATAACCGCTTTAATTAAAACAGATGATCAAGCTACTTACAGAAACGCAATTGATATGTTAGACGAATTAAAAATTTGTAACGTAGGAAAGCGAGTTTTAGGAGTTGAAATGATGGCGTCTGAATATGCACTGTTACAAACTAAAATAGGAAAATAATATGGTAGCAAATTGGAATAATGTGTCCGACGATAGCAGAAACGATATTGTTTTTGAAGGAAGAAACCAAGAGTATGGTGCGTATGAAATTCGACGCAAATACAATTGGACTGTAACCATTGTACTTGGCTGTATGATTGGAGTTTTGGTAGCAGGAATGGGAATTAAATTTTTGTTAGGTTTAAAAGGAACGGAAGTTGAAAAAGAGCAGATTTTAGACATGACAGCAATAGATTTAACACCACCACCTGCTGATAAAAATGAACCACCACCACCACCACCGCCACCGCCACCTCCAGTATTGGAAACAGTGAAGTTTGTGCCGCCGGTTATTAAGGATGATGCAGTTGAAACTGATCCACCGCCACCACAAGATAAGTTGGTTGAAACAAATGTTAGTACAGTAACCCAAGAAGGTGATGGAGACGCAGTTGTTGTGCCTAGTGATGGAAAAGGAGATGGTGTAATTGAAGAGAAAGTGGTAGAGCCTTTTTTAATTGTAGAGGAAATGCCCGAATTTCCGGGTGGACCAGCCGCAATGATGAAGTTTGTGCAAAATAATATTCAATATCCTCAAATGGCTAGAGATGCTGGCTTGCAAGGAAAGTGTTTTGTAAGTTTTGTGGTTTCGCCAACAGGTGATATTATAGATGTAAAAGTTTTAAAAGGAGTTCCAGGTTGCAGTGAATGTGATAAAGAGGCGGTTAGAGTTGTAAAATCTATGCCAAAATGGAAACCAGGAAAACAAACCGGTAGAACGGTTCCTGTTAGAGCAAATATGCCGATTTCTTATTCTTTGAAATAAAAAATAATTTTATAAAAATCCCTTTTGAGAAATCAAGAGGGATTTTTTTGCATAAAATTTATTTAATGGTTTGCGGCGTGTCATGCTGAACTCGATTCAGTATCTCTGAATTCACTGAATCGAGTTCAGAGTTATGTTTGATTGTCTGTTCGAGCGGTGCCGAGAACCAACATAACATCTCGACTTCGCTCGATGGGACAAAAATGGAGATTATTATAAATTACCATACTGTATTACTTTTCGCTTTCATTTCGCATAACAAAAAATAAATCACGTCAACTTAAAATTAAAAGTATATTTAGTACTATGAAAAAATCACCAATCGAATTAATAAATTTAAGTTTTAGTACATTAATGGTTTTATTGACCATTACAGGTTTCTTTGTGTTTTTTTTTACCGATTTAATGTCGGATAGAGTTTTTGGTGTTAAACGCTATATTCTAGCAATTATTTTTTTAGCTTATGCTGTTTACAGAAGTTATAGGATGTATGGTGTTTTAAAGCCCAAAGTAGATAAGGAGATTTAAATTTTTATCCCAATTACTAATATATCATCAACCTGCTCTAAATCGCCTTTCCACGATTCAAAAGCAGAAGACAATTTGTTTTTTTGAACAGAAAATGAATCGTTCACATTATTAAGTAATATTTCTTCAAACTGTTTGTATCTGAATTTTTTTCCCTTTGGCCCTCCAAACTGATCTGCAAAACCGTCTGTAAATGTATAGATGCAATCGTTAGGCTTTAAAGAAATTGTATGTGCCGTGAATGGTTTGTTCTCATGGTAAAAACCACAAGGCTGCTTATCTCCTTTATAAATAGTGAGTTCGTTATCTCTAATCATATAAAGGGAGTTATTTGCCGACGAGTATGTCAATTCGTTTTTTGTTTTATCAATACAACAAATGGCGATGTCCATTCCATCTTTGTTTTCACCAATGTTTCCGCTTTGCTTCAGCGTATTAACTATTTTATCTCTAATTAAATTTAAAGCAGATGCAGGATTTGTTGTGGCCTTACTTTCAATAATATCATCTAAAAAAGACAAGCCTAACATCGTCATAAACCCACCAGGTACGCCATGGCCAGTACAATCTGCAGTGGCATAAAACAGTAAATTATCTTTTTGATAAGCCCAATAAAAATCGCCACTAACAATATCTTTTGGTTTAAAATATACAAAGCTATCTTTAAAGGATGAGTTAAATTGTTCTTCGGTAGGTATAAATGCACGCTGAATGCTTCGCGCATAATTTATACTATCTGTGATTTCTTTTTTTTGAAGTAGTACTTCTTCATGTTTTTCTTCAATGATTTCTTTTGATTTTGCTAGTTCCAACCTAATACGAATTTCGTTTAAAGTTAATCGGTATCGTGTTCTTATTAAAAAAACGCAAAACACAGCAACAGAAAGGGTTAACAAGCCTCCGTTTATTAAAAACTCATCAATAGTAAGTGTGCTATTAATTTTATAAAATATAATGTTACTTATAATAGTTGCAATTAAAATAATGATTGACAATTTAATGTCCCACAACACAAGCATACCAACGCCTATAAAAAGGGCAATATATGCAAAGGTGTGTTTTTGAAGATGAGCTAAATCCATTACGCTCCACATATAAGCGTTTTGTATAGAAATACCAAGTACTAGAACAAATACGCAAAAGTAAATACTGATTTTTAATCGTTGCTTTAGAATTAAAGCTAATACAGTAATACCAGAAATAGTAATTCTGAAAATCAAAAACGGAAGCCAATAATCAGGAACTACAAAATAATCGCTGGCAAACCAAATGAGGTTAAGTACAATGCCAACCCAGCACGCAATGATGTGAAAGCGCTCAGTTGATTTGTAAAATGCGTCTTTTACTTCTTTATCGGGAATGTTAATTGCAGCCACTAAGAGCTAAGATAATAAATAAAATGTGAAATACTAAAATAATAGTAGTAAGAAATTATAGGAATTTATAAACTTAAAGGACTAAATTATACTGTAGTTTCTTTATATTTTTCCATAAACTCCATTGCTGTTTTCATCATTGCTGTTGAGCCTAAAAACAATGGTGTGCGTTGGTGTAATTCGGTAATATCTTGATCCATTATTCTGTTGTATCCATCATTTGCAATGCCACCGGCCTGTTCAATAATAAATGCTAAAGGATTACATTCGTACAATAACCGTAATTTTCCTTTTGGTGATTTTGTTGTTTTTGGATAAATATAAATTCCGCCTGTAATTAAATTTCGGTGAATATCAGCAACACCAGAACCTATGTAACGACTAGAATATGGACGATTAGTTGCTAAATCTTCTTCTTGGCAATATTTAATGTATTTTTTTACGCCATCAGGGAAGTGTAAATAATTTCCTTCGTTGATAGAATATGTTTTTCCTTCTTTTGGCATTTGCATATTTGGATGTGATAAACAAAACTCTCCAATACTTGGATCTAATGTAAAACCATTAACTCCTTTACCAGTTGTGTAAACTAACATTGCCGAAGATCCATAAATAATATAACCCGCAGCAACTTGTTCGGTACCACGTTGCATAAAATCTTCGAAAGTGCCGGGCCCGTTTAAACTCGTACGACGGTAAATAGAAAAAATAGTACCAATAGAAACGTTAACATCAATATTAGATGAACCATCTAATGGATCCATTGCAACTACATAACGTGCATTTTTTGAAATTTCAGAATCAATAGGAATAATGTCTTCGTTTTCTTCACTTGCAATTGCACAACATTCGCCACCAGCTTTTAAAGCAGCAATAAATTGATCATTAGCAAAAATATCTAATTTTTTAACACGTTCGCCTTGTACGTTAGTATCGCCTGTTTCGCCAAGTATTTCAACTAAACCAGCTTTTGTTACTTCTCTATTTACAATTTTTCCGGCAATAGCAATATCTCGTAATAAGCGAGAAAGTTCACCTTTAGCAAATGGAAAATCAGCTTGTTTTTCGATGATAAATTGACCTAATGTGGTAGCGTACATAATTCTGTTTTTATTTTGAACAAACGTACAAAATTTTATCTAAACCCGAAAGCCCTTTGTTTATGATTTGAATTTGGCTTATATGCTTAATAATAAGGTTTGGACGTGATTACGCTTTTGGAATTTAGAGGCCTTATTTAGAAAATTCTTCTTTTAAAAATTCTCGCCAATCACCTAAGTTTGAAATTACTTGAATTTGGCGATATAATAAGTTAAATTTTTCGTCATCTTCTTCTGCATTTAAAATTGATAAACGGTATTTATCAAAATTTGCTAAGGCGTATTTCTCCTCAGCGGTAAGGCTTTTACCACTAAATTCTTTATCGCGTAAATCATTTATGCTCTCTGCTCCACCAACATCTTTTTTTGTGAAAAAACGACTTACTGTATTGTTCTTAAATTCCATTAATTTCAAAGTTATGAAACGGATTGTTTAAATTTGACCTTTATTAAACCGTATTGCTAACATAATCATGTTAAAATCAGTGTATATCAAAGTCTTTGGAAGTTTATTGCTTTGCATTTTTGTTACACAAGAGGTTTTTTGTCAACACGATATTAGTAAATATGAATTCCGTTGGGCATTTTGGCATCCACTAGCAGCTTTGAAAATAAAAATAAATTTACCGGAGGCGATGTTGGTTTACAATAGTGTAAAATCTCAAAAACGATTAGATACTTTAGAATATGGAGGAAAACTCGATGCGTTTAGGCATACTTATGTGATGGCTTATTTATGTAGGTATGTGAAGGTAAACAAGCTAAAAAAATTAGGAATTGCCCACGAAAAAGGGAATAAAAAGAAGTTCTATAAAGGGAAATTAGAATTTGGAGAAAGAACTGATAGTTTAGCTTGCGAAATGGATTTGCGAAATAATGAATTAGGATTTGAAATTTGGAAACATATAGGAAAATCTACAAGAGATGAGCTTTTGAACACAGTAATTACACAAATTAAAGAGGGAAAAGCTTGGTATTTGAAACGAAATATTAATCATATCTATGTAACTTGCGAAAATGAAGGTATAAACATGAAGTTTTATGAAAAAAGGTGGTTTGTACCTAAATGTTTGATTTCGTCCAATCTTTAATTTATTTTTGTTGAAAAGTTTATAAAATAAAAAAAAAGTGTATATTTGCCGTCCATTTTGGAATTAGTTATGGGTAAGAGTCAGTACAAAATACAGTTTGGCGGTTTATCGTTTGGCGAGCACCAATTTGAATTTGAAGTGAATGAAAAGTTCTTTGAACAATTTAGTGATAGTGAAATAACATCTGCAAAAATTAGTGTTAAAGCTAATTTAATTAAACAGAACAGCTTAATGCATGTTTTATTTAGTTTTGAAGGTGTTGTAAAATTGAGTTGCGACCGCTGTTTAGTTGATTATAATTGCCAAATAAGTGGTAATGAAAAATTAATTGTAAAGCATGGTAATCCTGAAGAAAGTAATGATGAAATATTAGTACTGAGAGATGGATTAGACGAGATTGAATTCACGCAGTATCTTTATGAATACATTGAATTAGCATTACCTTCGCGCAGAGTGCCTTGCGAAGAAGATGATAATGAAGTTGAATGTGACAAAGAAACACTTGCTAAGTTTAACGAATTAAAAATAGAAGAAGAGAGTGAAAAAACTGACCCTAAATGGGATCAATTAAAGAATATAAAGTTTAACAATAATTAAAATTAAATACCATGCCTAATCCAAAAAGAAAACTATCCAGATCAAGAAGAGATTCACGTCGTGCTACATACAAAGCTCCTCATATGACTATCGCAAAAGATACTACAACCGGCGAAGCTCATTTATTTCACCGTGCACACTGGTTTGAAGGAAAATTATATTACAAAGGAAAAGTTGTAATGGAAAAAGCTGTTAAAGCTTAATTTTAAATATGTTTTATACTATTTAAAACCTTTTCAGGAAACTGAAGAGGTTTTTTTGTTTCCATGTTTTTCGGTTAAAATTTTTACATTTGAGTTATAAATGGTTTTTGCGTCTTACAATAATATTATAAGTGGTTTAGGATTTTCTACTGACGAAAATTATAATGCCATTTTAAATTCGGAGCTTGCTGTAAAAAAAACAATCTTACCATTTTCTATTGAAACCTTTTGTGTTGCAAAAATTGACGAAACACTTTTAAAAAATCGTTTCTCAAGCATTGAAAATACAGATTACTACACAAAGCTCGAACAACTCAGTATATTATCTATACAAGATGTGATGGCTCAAAGTGGCGTTAATCCTGCTGACGAAAAAACATTATTAATCTATTCAACCACTAAAGGAAATATTGATTTATTAGAAAAAAATAATTTCTCAGCTATTGATAAAAATAGAATCTATTTGTGGAGTTTTGCAAATGTATTACAACAGCATTTTAATTTTAAACATACTCCAGTTGTTTTGTCAAACGCTTGTATATCTGGCCTTTTAGCCATAATCATAGCTAAGCGTTATATAGAAAGTGGTGCTTACAATAACGTGATTGTTTGTGGTGGCGATATTTTATCTGAATTTACGTTGAGCGGTTTTAAATCATTTAACGCCTTAAGTAATGAGCCCAGTAAGCCGTTTGATACCAATAGAGTTGGGATTAATTTAGGCGAAGCTGTTTCAACCATTTTAATTACCAATAATAAAGAATTAGCAAAACCTTATGAAGCCCAAATCATTAGTGGCTTTTCAGCAAATGATGCCAATCATATTTCGGGGCCATCACGCACGGGTGATGGATTGTTTCAATGTTTAAATCAATTAAATGTGACAAACAAAACTGACATAGGTTTTATTTCGGCACATGGAACAGCTACACCATTTAATGATGAGATGGAATCTATTGCTATCGAACGAGCTGAATTATCAGGTGTTCCGGTAAATAGTTTAAAAGGATATTATGGACACACACTTGGTGCTGCAGGAGTTTTAGAAACTATTTTATCTTTAGAATCTTTAAAAAATCAAACCTTGATTAAATCGGAAGGCTTCGAAAGCCTTGGTGTTTCTGGGAAAATTTCAGTGATTGATTCATTTGAAAAAAAATCATTTCAATCGTTTATAAAAACGGCTTCTGGTTTTGGAGGTTGTAATGCAGCAGCTTTATTTTCTAAAATATAATGAACAATATCATTTCGTACGCACATATAAAAAATAATTCTGTTTCAATAAACGGAACGCCAGTGTTTAGTTCTGAAAAAAATGCCACACTTCCCGAATTTTTATCTGAAGCCTACAAGTCAATGGAAATTAGCTATCCAAAGTTTCATAAAATGGATTTGCAATGCAAATTAGGTTTTTTGTGTACGGAGTTTGCTTTACAAAACACTGCTTTTATTTCTGAAAATGATTTGACTAAAACGGCCATCGTAATTTCAAATTCGGCTTCGAGTTTGCAAACGGATAAATTACATCAACATTCGATTGACGATAAAACCAATTATTTTCCATCACCAGCTGTTTTTGTTTATACCCTTCCAAATATCAGTATTGGCGAACTTGCCATTAGGCATAAAGTGACGGGGGAAAATGCTTTTTTTGTTTCTAAAAAATTTGATGCCCATTTACTAGTAAATTATACGGAACTTGTTTTACATGACAATGCTTCTTCTGCTATTTGCGGTTGGGTTGAGGTTGATGATACTGCTTATGAAGCGTTTATTTTTTTAGTTGAAACAAAAAATAATACAAATAAAAACACTATTTTTAAACCTCTTAATCAACTAGTTGTTACACAAATATATAATCAAACATAATGGACGCATTAATAGAAAAATTAAAAGGACAAATCATTGAGCAATTAAATTTAGCTGAAGTTAAACCAGAAGAAATTAATCCTGATTCTCCTTTATTTGGAGACGGTTTAGGTTTAGATTCTATTGACGCTTTAGAGTTAATTGTTTTATTAGAAAAACATTACGGCATTAAAATTGAAGATCCTAAAGATGGAAAAACAATTTTTCAATCGCTTAGAACGATGGCAGAATACATTAAAGCTAACGGTAAATCGTAAGGAATCATTTTGTCGCAACGCATTTATATTACTGGAATAGGAATGATTTCGGCTATTGGAAACAATGTGTCTGAATCTTTTTTGTCTTTAAGTCAATCCAAAACTGGTATTGGTAAAATTAATTATTTAACCACGCGTTATAAAGACGAGTTTTTAGTAGGAGAAGTTAAATTATCAAATGCTGATTTAATGGATTTGGTAAAAGACAATTCTCCTGATTTAAACCGTAATTCGTATTTGGCAATGTTAGCCGCTAAAGAAGCCGTTATCAATTCGGGTATTGACACGAAGGATGGTTTGCGTACTGGTGTTATTTCATCTACAACAGTTGCAGGCATGAGTAAAACAGAAATGTTTTATAAAGAAATGTTTGAAAAAGACGATCACTTAAATGTATTAGACACGCACGATTGTGGCGATAGCACAGAACGCATTGCAGATTATATTGGTAATGTAGATTATGTAACTACCATTTCAACAGCGTGTTCATCGGCTGCTAACGCTGTGATGCTTGGCAGTAGAATGATAAAAAACGGATTGCTTGATAGAGCTATTGTTGGTGGTGTGGATGCTTTATCAAAATTTACATTTAATGGATTTAATACCTTAATGATTTTAGATAAAGAATGGTGCAAACCATTTGATGAAAACAGAAAAGGATTAAACTTAGGAGAAGGCGCTGCATTTTTAGTCATAGAAGGCGAAGACGCATTACGTAAAAGAAATGGAAAAGCCTTGGCTGAAGTTATTGGTTATGCCAATGCAAATGATGCGTATCACCAAACGGCTTCATCGCCCGAAGGTTACGGCGCAACATTAGCCATTACACAAGCTTTAGAAATGTGTGGCTTAACAACCCGCGACATTGATTACATCAACATGCATGGTACTGGAACACCAAATAATGATTTGTCGGAAAGCATTGCCACCAAAACTGTTTTTGGAAATCACATTCCAAAATTTAGTTCAACCAAAGCCTTTACTGGCCATACTTTAGCAGCAGCGGCAAGTATTGAAGCTGTTATTTCAACCTTATCATTACAACACCAATTAATATTTCCGAATTTAAATTTTACAACACCCATAGCAGAAACTAATCTAGTGCCGGTTACGGAGTTGTTGCAAACACCTATAAACACTATCCTTTCAAACTCATTTGGTTTTGGAGGAAATTGTTCATCTCTTATTTTTAAAAAAATATAATTTAGTTTGGTTAAAGCATACATAAACGGAACAGGTTGCATTTCGGCACAAAACACCATTGACGAGTCATGGTTTTTTGAAACCGTTGCGCCGCCAAGTGTTGATTATTATAATGCGATTGAACCATCTTATAAAGAATACATTGCGCCCAATTTACTTCGCCGAATGGGAAGAGCTATAAAAATGGGTGTTACCACCGCTAGCATTGCCATTAAAAATGCTGGTGTAACAAATGTAGATGCTATTATTACCGGAACAGGTTTGGGTTGTTTTGAAGACAGCGAACGTTTTTTATTAGCCTTATTAAATAATGATGAGCAATTTTTAACACCAACTTCTTTTATACAATCTACACACAACACGGTTGGTTCTCAAATTGCTTTAATTATGAAATGCCATAATTATAATTTCACGTATGTGCATCGTGGTTTTTCTTTTGAGAGTTGTTTGCAAGATGCCATGATGTTATTTAACGAAGGCAAAGAATCTATTTTGATTGGTGGCATTGAAGAGCACACACCAAACTATGTGAATTTATACCGTAGAGCAAAAAAGTTTCAAGAACAAAACACTGCTGTGCCATATTGGAAATCAGAAACATCAGGCACACAAATGGGTGAAGGCGCTGCGTTTTTTGTTTTGAATAAACACCAAACGGAAAAATCAGTAGCTTGCGTAGAAGGCATACAAACGCTTTACAAACCAAAAACTACTGAAGATATTTTGGATAAACTGACTGCATTTTTAAAAATGTATAGTTTAACGTTAGCCGATATTGATGTAACGCTTATGGGCTTTAGTTTAGATGTAAACTTTGATAAAAAATTACAAGAGCTTTTGCCAACTATTGAAAAAGAAAGTTGCCCTGCCTATTTTAAACATTTAAGTGGCGAATACCACACGGCTTCTGCTTTTGCCTTATGGTTAGCCACTCAATTAATTGAAAAACAAAACCTACCAAAAGCTATATCTATTTCTCAAAAAGCACCAACAGCCATTAAACATGTTTTAATCATCAACCAATATTTAGGAATAAATTATTCGTTTATGTTGGTGGCTAAGGTTTAGGGATTTCTTTTGTTCGTTTTATTCCATTAATAAAAATTGCAATTCCCGCAACAATAAAGCCAATAGGTACAAATTCGGAACCTATTGCCCAAGACTTAAATGGAAGTTCAGTATATATCAATATTATTTTTATTAATTGACCGAGTCCTATTATAAATAATAATACTCCAGAAATAATCTTTAAGGCTTTCATATTTTAATATAATTTTTTATGATATTGTGCTTAATACAACTCGCGATATAATGATTTTATAGCTAAAAGAAACGTAAATAAATAAACAATAATATTGAAGAAACTATTATCATAAAACCATATAGGGTGTTATGTTTTTTTAAATAAATTTCCTTATAACTTTTATTTCCTAAATAAAACAACCATCTAACGGAAGCGCCTATATTTTTTAATATAGGTTTAAGTATATAATCTATTAAAACATCGCCAACAAATTCAAGCACTATTTCCGCAATATCTCCAAAAACGCTCATTATAATTTTTATTTAACATTAATCATTTTTTATTAGGTCATAATGCCAACAACGACGTACCTATTTAGTGTTTTAATTAATTTTTCTAATTCATCAAGAGGCATTTTTGTTACACTTTCAATTTTTTCATCGCCTTCACCAATAATTAAAGTCCCGATATTATCTTCTTCGTAACCAATTTGTTTAATTGAAAAGACTAATGGTATAATTTCTAAGGTCTTAATCCCGTCTTTAAACCAGCCATAATCGGCTTCATAGGTAACCGTATTTTTATCAAATTTAATTTCTTCTGAGCCAAAGCTATTCCATAAAGCAATTCGTAAAAGATAAAATCCCATTAAACCAAAAGTGCCAATGCCGATGATAAATCCAAAATGAAAATCTTTTCCGTCTACAACTGAACTGATCATTGCAATTGTTGGTGATACGAAAAATAGAAATGCAAAAAAGAACATGATTGCTCGGATTAAGAATAATGATTTTTTTACACTTAATTTTAATGTGTTATTTTCGAATTTGTATTGTGTCATTTTTTTATCTCTTGGTTGTGATGCCAATAAGGATGTTAATTAAGAAATAGCTTTATTCAAATGTCTCATCACCAATAAATGTTCCTTGTTTGTAGTATTCTATTTTTAATAAGTTCCCTGCATCATTGTAGATTTTCCATTCGCCATCTTTTAAATATTCTGTGCCAATTGCTCCAACTCCAATTTTCATTTTATTAGAGTCTTCCTTTCTCCATGCTGTATTAAAAGTTTGATGCACTCCAGCAAAATATTTTCCAATGGATTTTATTTTTCCGTTTTCAAAATATTCTTTCCATTCACCAACTTTTAATGAAGGGCTAAATTCGGCCCATTCAATTTTCTTGAGTTGTTCTTTGTCGTAACATTGAATGCAGGTAACACTATCATTCTTTTCTTTTCGGTACCTTCCTTCTGTTTTAATATTCCCAGATTTATAGTATTCAATGTATTTACCACTTTCACCACTTCTATTATTATCTGTGCAAACATATTCTATTAGCGATTCTATATTTCCTTCATTGTAATAGTATTTCCAAATTCCAAATCCACAATTGTCTTTGTAATTCCCTTCTTTAATCATCTTATTCCCTTTTTTGAAAATATGATATCCATCTTTATATGTATTATTTATCGAGTCCAATTTTTGATAGTCCCAACGAATGGTGTCTGTTTGAGAAAAATGCAGACAGGAATTAAATAATAATATTATTGAAATGATTCGTTTCATGTTTTTTGTATTTGCTTAAACTTTTCTATAAGAACTTTTAATAAACAAAACATTCTTGTATCGTGTTACTAGTATATTCGTTGTTCCTAATGTATCAAAATTTCTGTAGCTCCAAAGCCATAATTTTTATAGGATGCATCATAAAAAGTCACATCTTCAATTGAGTTTAAGATGTCAGCAATTTCAGCTTTTAGTTTTCCGTTTCCAACGCCATGTATCACAATCAGTTTTTTAATGCCATTGTTTATAGCATAACGCAATTCTTTTTCGAAGCGTTCGGTTTGTATGGCTAATATTTGGCCGTTAGTTAAGCTGCTATGAGAGTCAATTAGTTCTTCAATGTGTAAATCAATTTCTTTGGTTAAATCTTTAATGCGTTGCTTGGCAACTGATTTTTTTTGCGGTTGCTTAAATTCTTTAATGGATTTTAAGCGTGTAATATCCTCGTGGTTGAGGGTTTGTTCAACTTTTTTAATTTCCGCAAAGTCATCTTTTAAAATAAAAGCATATACCGAAAAATTAAATTCATCATGAGTTAATAAATTAGATTGTGTTAATGTTTTTTCATTCACGTGCAATATTTCAGAAATGGGTGCTTGTATTTTATAATGCATGTTTTTAAAAAACAAACAATCTATTTTATGAAACACAAATTCTTTTAAAAAGTTTTTCTTAACCTGTCTTAAATATATTTTTTGATAAGGTCCTAATTCTCCATGCTTAAGGGTTTGGAAGTATTCTTCATCTTTAACCGAATAAGTAAACGAAATGTTATATGAAGAAGAATTAAATAAATAAAATTTATAATCTGTCACCAACATGGGCATTTCATGGTCCGGCTCTATGATAAAATACACTGAATCGGATAACACATTTTCAACCACTAAATCCAAATTTTCAACTTCTGGATTCATAATTAATTCGGTGTGGATGGGCACTAGTTTTTTAATGAGGTATGGAATTTCAAAGCCATCAGGCATTTCAACAAACACGGTATCTTTATCTTTAAAGCGCGTAATGGTTCCTTGGCCAACTTCATTCAAAAAACTAACGGTATCTCCTATTCTTAATTTCATGATATTATTTTCTTAATAAGCATTTAAAATCAATGCACCATTTTCTTTTACATTGTAAAATTTTAAATGATTGCTTGCACATTGTTTTTTTAATTTAGTAATGGTTTTGTAAGTGTTGCTGCCATCTACAATTATTAAAGGTTTTGAATCTTTAAAATCAGTTAAATTTACTAATGAATTATTGCTTATTAAAATAAAGTTAACATCAATTTTAGGGGGCGAATCTTTAGTGCTTGTTAAGTTTATAAAAGTACGGTTATTTATAGTGATGCATTGTTTTTTGGAATCAATGAGTGTAAGTTTTTTGTAGCTTAGTAAATAGGGTTTTATATAACGTTCAAAATCAGATTTAGTAATTTTGTTTAAATCACAATACACGTTGTTTCCAATACGAGTGGCAAAAAAAGATTTTTGTTTCACGTTAAATACAATTAATTCGTGTTGTTTTAATTGCGTATAATTTTGTGCGATTGTTAAAAATATCCATGCTATGCAAATGGATAAACTAGTCATAAAGTAATTATATTGTTTATTAGAAATTAATATCAGCACTGATACTATTAGGAAACTTAAAAACAGAACATCTAGTTTACCAAAAGATATATAATCGATATAACCGTAATGGGCATTATCAGTAAGGTTTGATAGATAGATCATAATTGACACGGTAGCATTTGTAATTACTACAAACAGTGATTTTAAAAAAATTACTTTTGTAAATACAACTACACATAATGCAAAGAGCATAACGAGTAAGCTAATTGGAATGATTACTAAATTTGAAAACACAAACCAAATAGGGAATTGATGAAAAAAGTAAAGTGTAATTGGTAAGGTAAAAATGGTTGCGGCTATTGAAATTAAACAACTACTCCAAAACCACTTTAAAATTTTGTTTTCTACATAAAAAAGAGAATCTAAAATTGGGAATAAATACATGATGCCAAATACCGCGAAATAACTTAGTAGAAAACCAACATCAATAATTAATAACGGATTTACGACCAATAAAATGAATGCAGAAAGTAATAACGTATTATAGCTATTACTTTGTTTTTGAAATGTTTTTCCTAAAACAATTAAGCTTAGCATTAAACTCGCTCTAAGAACTGAGGGTGAAAATCCGGTAATAGTTGTAAATAAAAATAATACTGTAATAATTACTACACATTTTATTTTTTTATGCTTATCGTTTTTATCTAAATATGAAAAAATAAATAAAATAATTCCACAAATAACGCCTGTATGCATTCCTGAAACAGAAAGAATGTGTAATGTGCCCGAATGCGAAAAACTTGTTAGTACATCTTTATTAATTTCATCGTCGAAGCCCACTAATAATGCAGAGCAAATTGAAAAGGCATTCTCTGACAAATTGCTGTTTCTTAAACTAATTACTATTTTGGATTTAATTTTTTCGCCAATCAAAATATATGAATCGTCCGTGCCAAATCCATTGTATTTTAGTACATGTTTCGAATCAGAATAAATGATATTAAAAATATTTTTGTTTTCTAAATACCGTTTATAATTAAATTCATTTGGATTTTTTGGTTCAGTAATATAGCTCCACTTTGTATTTAAAAATAAATAATCGCCAACGTTATAGGTATTTAATGAATCTTTTTTTAAGTAAATAATGGTTTTACCAGTTGTAGTTTTCCATTTTGAATTAGCATTAATATATTTTAAGTTTACCGCTAATTTAAGTCCCTTCTCAGTTACTACTGGCACTTCTGATATAACCACAACAGATTGTTGTTGTTTGGAACTTACATAGTTTGTGTAGTTCGTTAAATCGTTTTTAGCATTGTATAAATAGAAAGATTGGTGAGCAAGAATAAATAAAAATACATTGATTGAAATAATATAAATTATTTTTTTGAAACCCGTTTTGTTTTTCGCTAAATAGTAAACGATAAATGTTATTAAAACAAAAATAGTTGATATAACAAACCATTTTGCTGTTGCTGGTAATATTCCAAATTGCAATACAAATAGTATACCGAGTAGGTAAGGGAATATTATTTTTAATAAAGGAATTGATTTAAAGCTTGCCATATTATCCTAAGAGATAATTAAATGGTTAAACCAATCAGAAGGATGTCGTCAGTTTGATCATAACTGCCTTGCCACTCAGTAATTTCGTTTTTTAATTTTGCGTTTAGTTTAGGCAATGGTAAATGATTGTTGAGTAATAAAAATTGGCGTAAACGAGTTGGATTATACTTTTTGTTTTTAATACCGCCAAATTGATCAGTAATTCCATCAGTAAATAAAAACAATTGATCTCCTTTTTTTACAGAGATTGTTTTTGATGGAATATCTTTTTTAAAGTCGGCAAACCCTCCAATGCTAATGTTCTCAGAAGGAATAGTTGTTAATTCATTGTTTGATATAATGTATAACGGTCTGTTTGCATTTACATATTCTATTATTTGTTTTTCTTTATTGAAGCAGATAAGGGAAATATCTAAACCATCGTTAATTTGATCATTGTTATTAGTAGTAAGTTTTAGCTTGATTTGTTTTCTCAAATGTTCAATTATAGCAACAGGGTTGTGTAAGGTTAAATTTAAATCTAAACCCTCGTTTAAAATATTACTAGAAATAAGTGACATAAAAGCTCCGGGAACACCATGGCCAGTGCAGTCAACAACTGCTATGTAAATGAGCCCATCAATTTCTTTAATCCAATAATAATCTCCGCTTACAATGTTACGTGGTTTATAAAAAACAAAATTTGCGCTAAAGTAATTATTAAGTAAGTTAGTATCTGGCAAAATGGTTTGTTGTATTCGTTGTGCGTATTTTATACTGTCTGTTAAGTCTTTATTTATACCTTGTATTAAAGTGTTTTGTAATTCAATTTCAATACTTTTCTTTTCAATATCCGCAGTTCGAGCTTTTACAATTAATTCTAATTTTAATTTTTCGCGTTTCATTCTTGTTTCACGAGTAAAAATTAAATAATAAAGTATCATTAAAATTAAAATTGTGATAACGATATAAAATAAAGTTGATTGCCAAAAGGGCGGTTTAATTGTAAATTGATATGAAAATTCTTTCGATTTACTAAAGTCGTTACTTAAGGATGCTTTTAAAACTAATATGTAATCGCCAGCAGGTAAGTTTCTGTAGGTGATTTCGTTTGAATTAAAAACTATATTCCATTTTTTATCATATCCAATTAATTTATAAGTGTAATTAATTTGTTTTTGATTTGAAATCGAATTTGTATTTAGAATTAATTGAATGGTATTATGAGTATAATCTAGTTCTAGATTTTTGGGTATTTTATACCAATTAAAAAACTCATTGAATTTGAAGTTAGAATATTCGCCTGCAGAAAAGTTTGCAGGGTTTGTCCAATCTATTATTTTATTTTCTATTAAAATTTTATTAATAAAAATCTCAAAAGGGATTCTTGTTTTTTTAACTTCATTATTCGAATTAGCGGTGTTGTATGCTGTTAATCCATCAACTGACCCTATGTATAAGTTGTTTTCTTTATCTAATATTGAGCTATTTGGTTTATTGTCATAAGAAGCAAACGCTTGCCCTACACTTAGTGATTTTATGTCAATAATTTTACTTAGGTATGTATCAATTTTGATTTCGTTAATTCCATTATTTGTAACAATCCAAACTTTATCTTTTGAAAACAAAATGGTGTTAATGTTATTGCTATTTAGTCCATTTGTTGTATTTATTTTTTCAAATTCTGTTAAAGCATTGTTGTCGAAATACCTTGATCTTAATTTGTTTTTTAAAATTATTATACCAACATCAGAACTTCCTAGCCAAATATTACCATTCCAGTCTTTAGATGCGCACAAAATGTTTTTGTATGTACTGAGGTCGTTATCTACTTTGCCACTAATTGTTTTTAATTTCCAAACACCTTCGTTGCTTGTAATCCAAATATCATGTTCATCATCTTCTAAAAGGCAAGTAACGTTTAGTGTATTTAAATTTGTAATTGGAAAATGTGTAATTGTGTATGTAAGGTCTTTGTTTAATACAATTCTATCAATGGTGTTTTGAGATTGATAACCAACCCAAATTGCACCGTTTTTAGATTTATATAAGTAGTTTACAAAATTGGATTGCAAATCATTTATTTCTGAGATTACTTTAGATACTTGTAGTTCTTTTTTTGAATTCTCTTTTGAAATAATACTAATTCCACCGCCTGAAGTTCCTAGCCAAACATTGCCAAAATCATCCTCAATAATTGATTTAATAATTGATTCACTAATTCCTTGATCCCAAAAACTTCGTGTAAATTTTTTATTTTTAAATTTAAACGCGCCTCCGCCGTATGTTCCTAGCCAAATTGCACTGTCTGAAGTGTTATAAATTGAAATTACTTTTTCTTCTTCAAGCCCATCTTTTTGTTTGTAGCTTAACGAACTATTTTCTGAAATTAATATTAATCCATCGTTCAAAGTTCCAACCCAAAGATTTTCAAATTCATCTTTTAAAAAGCACAAAGGATTGTTTCCAAAAAAACCATTATTGCTATAAATTATTTTTAAATCCTTCGCTTTATAATTATTTTCATTTGTATTCTGATCCAAAGGAATTTTAAGAAAGCCAGACCCGTCTGTTGCTAAGTATATTGAATTTGCATTATCTCTTTGGATATTAGTATACCTTAAAACATTTAAATTATTAGTTACCAAACTGTCAAACACAATATATTCTGCATTAAATACACTGTTGCTTAAATCAAATTTCAGTAATGCAATTCCATTTCCCCAATCACTAACAAGTAAGTTTTTATTTGCATCAAATTCAATGGACATTACCGCATTACCTTTTAGCAAATTAGTAGAGTTGAAATTAGCGATTCGTGTAAGTTTTTTATTTATTGTTGTTGATGAACTAGCATTTTGTATTAAATTAAATTTTTGAATTTTAGTTGATATATTGTTTTCAATAAAGTAAATGCCGTGTTTTGAAGTGGAAATCCATAAATTTCCATCCTCGTCAAATTCTGCATCTGTTGGATTTTGTCCTAAAATTGATGGAATTGCGATAGAATCAAGTTTGAATTCTGAATTTGAATTATCAAGTAAATAATAACCACGTGTTGTAATAATATGTACTATATTATTATGAGGAATTATTTTTTTTACATTTCCTTTAATCTTTTGAAGAAGAGGATTGTAGTTTATTTTGGCCCCATCAAATAAACATAAGCCTTTTTTAGTACCAATAAATAAGTTGGTTTTGTAATAAAGTAAATTGGTTATTTCGTTTGTTGGCATTCCATCAGAGGTAGTAAATACTTCAAATGTTTTACCATTATATTTTGATAAGCCGTATCCTGTTGCTAACCATAAATTACCAAAGTCATCTTTTTCAATTTGTCTCACTGTTGATTGTGAAAGACCATCTTT
Source organism: uncultured Bacteroidota bacterium (assembly GCA_903928655.1). GTDB lineage: Bacteria > Bacteroidota > Bacteroidia > B-17B0 > Aurantibacillaceae > UBA4416. Next base: position 6,346 of record CAIYSA010000483.1, on the reverse strand, counting down.
AATTGAGATTTTTTGTAAGTTCAATTTTTGTGCGTTTACATGATGTAAACCCAAAAACAGAAACAGTATTATGGCCTTAAATAATTTCACTTTTATTAGCGCACAAGTTTAACTAAAAATTTTAGTATTTCATATTTTTAATTTAAAATAAGGCGGTAAGTCCGGCATGTATTTTACCTGTTCTTAAATCAAAAGTATTTCCCATTTGTTTTCCAATTGCATAACCCAAATTGAAGATGCCAGCTTTTGTATCAAAATTAATTCCTGCGCCTAGGCTTATTGGAGTGTCATTAACATAGTTATTATTTGAATTGTTTTCGTACCAAGCGCCTTCTGCAAAAACAAATATATTCGAATTTTTTTCAAACAAAAAACGGTATTCAATAGTTGGAATTATATAGGTAGATGTATAAATGCTTTCTTCGTCAAATCCTCTTAAAGTTCTTAATCCGCCAATTCTAAATAGTTCGTTTTTATAAATTTGGTTTCCGAAAAGAGAAGCAAATTGTGCTGATATTTTTAAAATGTTATTTTTGTGTAATGTAAAATATCCAATCAATTCTCCATCTAATTGATATTGGGAGGATTTTAGCTGAACAGTTGAATAAGCCACATCATTTATTTTTGGATTTTTCTTTATTTGACGATTCCCTATTGAACCTTGAGCATTAAAACTGATTCCTTTTTTGGGATTAAATCTGTAATCTAATTTTTCAAAAACAAAACCTAAACCATAACTTTTTGTTGTAATATCCGCATATTCTGGAAGTATTGTTATACTTGTCAAGCCATTAGTTGATATTAAATTAGCATTTCTTTGTTTGTAAAATGCTTTTATATGGTTTAAGCCACTGTAGTAATAATTAAAACCAATAATATTATTTATATCAATAAATGTGGTGTCTTTTTTATAAAGTTTAATTGCATAATCAACGCCTACAGGTAAGCCAAATAAATACGGGTAAATTATTCTTGCTTTTAAATCTTGAGTTTGGCTTTGAAGTCTTCGCCAATTTAGGTCAAATGTTTCTCCATTTTTAATTATAGAATTTACAAGTTTTATCTTTATGTCGCCTGTAATTAATGTTTGCCCTTTGTCGTTTGGTAAAATACCTACGATACCATCAAATTGCGAAGCATTTTTTTTATCTAAAAATAAATACAATTTATTTTGTTTATCAGTAAGTCGTAAAATAGCTGGTTTAGTTTCATTTAAAAAAGGTAATTGTTTTAGTTTTTTAGATGCATCTTTAAATGTTTCTTCATTATATGGCATTCCATTTTTTATATTTAAATATCTTTTTAAAAATTTTTGATTTACAATGACATTACCTTCTAAAACAAGGCTATCAAGTTTAATAAATACATTTTTTTCTATAATTAAATTTGCAGAAACTTTTTCGTTTTCAAACTGGATACTATCTAGTTTTGCTAATGCAAATGGATATCCGTTATTCTCATAATACACAACAATTTTTTCCATTAGGTTACCTAATTCTGTGTATTTAAAAGGGCGTTTGCTAAAAAAATGTTCACTGTATCCTAATTTTGTAATCACTTCTTGTTGGTTTTTATTGTATTCTAAATTTAGCCAAGCATGCTTTTTTCCTGCGTATATATAGGCAGTATAATTAAGTGAATCATGTTTTAAGCTATCTACACTAGCAATAATATAACCTTCATTAATAAGGGATATGTAAATAGAATTAATCTCTTTATTTAATTGGGTAAGGCTTTGAAATTCTTTTTTGTAATTTATTTTTTTGAAAATTGGTTCATTATCTGTATTCACAACCAATAGTTTATATTTAAATTGTGCAAGGCCTAAAAAAGAACTTGCAAAACAAAGGATATAAAAAATGAAGTGTTTCAAATCTATTTCTAAGATAGTTTATTTTGATAAAACGTAAAAACAGAAACTATAGTATAGATGAGAGTTTTTAAATTTAATTAAGCGCTATATTTTTAACTGTTTTTACCCAATCATCGCCGCTATTTAAACTTTCAACAAGTTGAATTTTATGGCCGCCATTTTTATGAAAAATTTCTTGATATTCAATTCCAATTTCATATATGGTTTCAAGGCAATCTGCTGTAAATGCTGGTGAAAAAACCAAAATATTTTTTATTCCTTTTTTTCCTAAATCCTCAATAACTTTATCACTAAAAGGAGTCAACCATTTATTGTCTAATCTGCTTTGAAAGGAGAGTGTGTATTTTTCTTTTGGAATATTTAATTGCTTTACAACCATTTCTGTTGTTTTATAACACGCTGATTTGTAACAAAAATAATTAGTATCATTATTTTCGGTTTCGCAATTATGATCTTTGCATAAATACCCATCTTCATAAACTTTATCAACTTGTCTTTCAGGCAAACCATGATAGCTAAAAACAATGTGTTCATAATCGTTTAAATTGTGTTGTTTTGCTCTGTTAACAATACAATTAATGTAATCTGAATTTGTATAATATTGTGAAATAATTTTTAATTCTGGTATTACCCACCACTTACTTATGATTTCCATAGCTAATTGTAATGCACTACCAGTACTACTTGATGCGTATTGTGGAAATAATGGGAAAATTATGATTTTATGATAACCTTCTTTTTTCATTCGCGCCAAAACACTTTCCATGCTTGGGTTTTTGTAACGCATTGCTAATTCAACCTTGTATTCAGAGCCAACTTCATCTTGTAATTTTTCAGCTAAATTTTGGCTATGCATTAATAATGGAGAGCCTGTTTTATCGTCCCAAATTGCTTTATATAATTTAGATGAGTTCCCGGATCGAAATGGAACTATTATTCCATTTACTAATATTGTACGAGCTAACCAAGGAATATCAATTACACGAGGGTCGTTCAGAAATTGAGTTAAATAACTTCGAACATCGCCCTTTTTAGGACTATCAGGCGTACCTAAATTAAGCAATAAAATAGCGGTAGTTGGTTTCATTAATAATAGTTTACTGCTTTAACAAAAAAGATTTGTAATAGTTTTGAAATTACTTTTTTATTTATGCTTGTGCTGTTGGTCCGCCAAAATTTAAAGGAAGCGCGTTCATTTCACTATCTTTAATTTTACCATGCATTTGCTCAAAACGTTGAACGTTATCTGCTAGAGCTTTCATTAAACGCTTTGCGTGTTGAGGCGTAAGTACGATACGAGATTTAACTTTTGCTTTTGGCACTCCTGGCATGACTCTGATAAAGTCTACAACAAATTCAGTTGGAGAATGAGTAATTATTGCAAGGTTAGAATATATTCCTTCAGCTATTTCTTCAGAAAGTTCAATGTTTAGTTGGTTTTCAGTTTCTTGATTTTCCATAATAATTTTTTTTAAAGTTATGTTTTTTTTTGATAGCATAAAAAAAACCTATCATAAATGATAGGTTTTTTAAAAAGAGTAATTTTAAAATTATTCAGCTATTACTTCAAAATTAATTGTAGCTGTAATTTCTTTAAATAAACGAACTTTAGCAGTATAAGTGCCTAATGCTTTAATAGCATCTTCGTTCATTTCAATGTTTTTACGTTCTACTTCATAACCAGCTTTTTTCAAAGCTTCAGCTAACTGTATATTCGTAACAGAACCAAATATTTTTCCAGATTCTCCAGCTTTAGCTCCGACTTTAACAGTTACGTCAGCAAGTTTTGCAGCAAGTTCGGTAGCTCCAGTTCTAAATTTTTGTTCTTTAAATGAGCTTTGTTTAATTTCTTCCGCTTGCATTTTTTTGTTACTTTCTGTAGCCAAAACTGCAATGCGTTGAGGGATTAAAAAGTTACGACCGTATCCGTTCTTAACTTTAACAATATCATTTTTAAATCCTAACCCTTTAAGGTCTTGTTTTAATATAATTTCCATTTTTTCCTCTATTATTATTTTAAACAATCTGCTAAATAAGGCATAATAGCAATATGACGCGCACGTTTAACTGCTTGAGATACCTTACGTTGAAACTTTAAAGAAGTTCCTGTTAAACGACGAGGCAACAATTTACCTTGTTCATTTACAAACTTCAATAAAAAATCTGGATCTTTATAATCAATATATTTTATGCCTAGTTTTTTAAAGCGGCAATACTTTTTCTTTTTTGCTTCTACCTTTGGAGGATTTAAAAAGCGAACTTCATTTTTAGCCATTTTTTCTAATTTTTTTAATTACCAATTATGCTTCTACTTTTTTAGCCTTAGCAACTTTTGCTTCTTTAGCCTTTCCACGACGTTTGTCAGCCCAAGCTGCAGAGTGTTTGTCTAAAGATACGGTTAAGAATCTTAAAACTCTTTCGTCACGTTTAAATTGTAACTCAAGATCAGCAACTTCAGTGCCTTTTCCTGTGTATTCAATTAAGTGATAAAATCCTGTAGATTTTTTTTGAATTTGGTAAGCCAATTTTTTTAGACCCCAGTTTTCGTGGTGTGTAATTTTTGCTCCTAGGTCTGTTAGAACCTTTTCAAACTTTTTTGCGGCCTCCTTTGCCTGATCTTCAGACAAAACGGGAGTTAAAATGAAGACCGTCTCATAGCGTTTTTCCATTGTTATTATTTTTTTAAATTAGGGTGGCAAATATAGGGTATTTATTTGATTATCAAATGTTTTAAATGAGTTTTCAATAAATTTTAATCTGCTTTTTATTTTAATTAATTGAAATACAGATATTTACGAATTAACCCGTTTTCTAAAAAGCTTTAATATTTTTTAATTTTTCGCAATTTCTACGCTGAAAATTAAAATATGAAGCTAAATTTTTGATTTATCCTCTAGAAATAAATTCTTCAATAATCTCCATTGTAACATCGCAACACAATTCATAGCTTCCCACATTTTTAGGTAGCGCAAAACATAAATGTGTACCATCATTTTTTTTATCATGTCTTAAAAATTCTAACACTAGTTTTTTTGTAGGATTTGAAAGTTTAATTTCTTTGTAAATAGATTTGATATAATTTACTATGGATTCTAAATCTTTTTTTGAAATACGTTTTAAACGGTTTGCAATTTCAGATTCGATTATCATTCCAAATGCCACAGCTTCACCGTGTAAAATATCCTTATTTTGCTTTATTAATGCACTTTCTAGAGCGTGCCCAATGTTATGTCCAAAATTTAAACTTTTTCGTAAATTAGTTTCATATAAATCTTTTTTTACAATTACATTTTTTAATTCAATTGCTTTTATAATAATATTTTCCGTATAAAATTCTTTGTAATTTTTTATTTTTTTTAATGTTTTCCAAAATTCATTATCCGCAATGAATGCTATTTTAATAATTTCGGCATACCCATTTTTAATTTGTCTTTCTGATAAAGTTTCTAAAAAAGCAGGATTTACAAAAACACCTTTAGGTTCATAAATTACCCCAATATGGTTTTTTATTCCTTCAAAATCAACACCTGTTTTCCCTCCAACACTTGCGTCAACCATCGAAAGCAGTGTAGTAGGGATGTTTATAAAATCAATACCTCTTTTATAAGTTGAAGCTACAAATCCACCTAAATCACTAATTGCTCCTCCCCCAAAATTAATAATTAAACTTTTTTTATCTGCACCAATGTCTGTTAAAGCACCCCAAACTTGCATACAAGTTTCAATCGTTTTATTTTTTTCTCCACTTTCTAATTCAATAATTTCCGCAGCAGTCAATGTTTCGCAACCAAATAATAAAGTTGATAAACAATATTGACTTGTGTTTTCATCACAAATAATAATGTATTTCGTGTATTCCTTTTTTGAAAGAAATTTATTTAACGCATCGAAACTATCATGTTCAACATGAATATTGTAAGTAGTTGATTTTATAGTTGGCATAATTATTAAATCAAATTATTTATTTGTACTAAGGCTTGTTTAGCTTGTAGATTTTTTGGATTCTTCTTCAACAAACGTAATAAATAATTTTGCGATTGTTTGTAATCTTTTTTGTAGGCATAAAAACCTGCCAAGTTTAAAAGCAATGGCTCATAATCTGGATCTAACGCTAGTGCTTTAAAATAATATAGTTCGCAACTTTTAATATCACCTTTAGTTAATTTGATGTAACCCAAATTTGTTAAAGCCGAAACATGTTTTGGATATTCATTTAATAATTCTTGATATTCTTTTTCTGCTTCTGCAATTAACCCATTTGCTGCTAAAACGGATGCAAGTTTATTTTTAAAGTCTAATGCTAATGGCGCAAGAGCATTTGCTTTTCTAAAGTAAATTAAGGCCTTCTCTTTATTGTTTGTGTTATAAAACGCTTCTGCTATTCTGTAGCTTGTCCAAGCATCTTCATTACTAAATGATGTCTTAGTTAGTTTTGTGTTTAGTAAATAGTGGTCTGTTAATCTATTGACATAT
>CAIYSA010000482.1 GCA_903928655.1 uncultured Bacteroidota bacterium | reverse complement strand
TTAAAAAAGAAAGATGTCGTTTTTGTTTCAAGGTTACAAAGATACAGAGATTTAAAAGAGTAACCTAATTATCAATCAATTATAATATAAATTAGAGAAAGAATTAAGGTAATCTTAATTTCAAATTAACTGAATCTATAATTTAGCTCACTTCTTGAATTAGCTTTATTAATTTTTGTTTTTCTGTTAACCAATTATTTTCAATTGCAGCTTGTTTAGTATTGTTCTTATAAACATTGTAATTAGTGTTATTGATAATTTCACTAATTTGATTCGCAATATGCTGAGGGTTATGATTATCAATAAAAACACCAATATCGTATTTATCAATAATAGTTTTTATTTCGGGTAATTTACTAGCCAAAATGGGGATTCCGGCATGCATATAATCAAACACTTTATTTGGTAAGCTAAAATGATAATTCATATTTGTATCCTTATCAATTGTAACTCCTAAGTTTGCATTTAAGGTATATTGTCTTAATTCCAAAGCACTTAGTTTATCAATAAAAATAACCTTTTCGGTTAATTTAAATTTCACTGTATTTGCTTTTAATTGTTCAATAACATCTCCACCACCAATAATTAATAAAACAAAATTATCATCCAAATAAGTAAATGCTTCTAATAATTCTTCTGCTCCACGATGCACATTTATACCAGCACCTTGCAAAATAACAATGTGTTTATCTTCAGGTAAACCAAGTTCAATTCTTGTTTTATAAGTTGCTAACGGAGTATAATTTGGTATATTTCTAATATAAATAAATGGTGTTCTATATTTTTTAATGAAATAATCTGCAATGCTTTCATTTACTGTAATTGCATATTTTAACTTTGGTACTATCCACTTTTCAAGTAATTCCCAAATATGTTTTTTAGCAGGATTATTAACTAATTCAGGCACTTCACAAAATATTTCATGACTATCATAAATTAATGTTATTCCTTTTAACTTTGAAACTATATAATTTGGCAATAAAGTATCTAAATCATTAGCTAATAAAACATCGGCTTTAGTAAATAGTAACACAAAAAATAAACGGATATTAAAAAACAAATAAAATAAAACTCCTTGTTCGAACAATAGTTTCATTCGCTTACACTTGTATAATCTGTTTTCTAAAGGTTTGGAGTTTTTTTGAACTCTTCCAACTAATAAAACTTCATAATTGCATTCCATTAAAACAGAACATGTTCGAGCAACTCTTTGGTCTGTTACCAAATCATTTATTACTGAAACTATAACTTTCTTTTTTTGCAATTAAAATTAATTAGAATGCAAAAATACGAATTAAAAAATTCTAAAAACGCGTAACTTTTTTATGGCAATAAGGCTCAGAACCTTTATGTTCATAATACTGCTGATGGTAATCTTCTGCAGGCCAAAAATGAGTTGCTTTTTTTAGTTGAGTCACAACATTAAAACCTTTTAATTTTAAAATATTAATTAATTTTTCAGCTGTTTTAAGTTGAGCATCATCTTCATAAAAAATAACCGAAACATATTGAGGTCCAATATCTGGTCCTTGTCCATTAGCTTGGGTTGGATCATGAATCTCGAAAAACAATTTTGCTAACTCTTCAAAATTAGTTTCAGAAGGATTAAAGGTTACTTCCATTGCCTCTATATGTCCTGTTTTGTGTTCACAAACCTCTCGGTAAGTTGGATTTTCTGTATACCCACCAATATAACCTACAGTAGTTTTAGTAACACCTTTCGCGTGTTGAAAATAATATTCAACACCCCAAAAACAACCACCAGCAAAAATTGCCTTATTCGTTATAGGATTTGCCATTGCCTTTGTTTCTTCCTTAAAAATCATAGAAGTTGAATTTACACAATGCCTAGTATCTTTCGAAGTAAATCCTTCTCCAGTAAATACATGGCCTAAGTGGCCTTCACACGTATTACAAACAATTTCAACCCTTCTCCCATCTAAATCAGGAACTCTTTTAACTGCACCAGAAATTTCATCATCAAAACTTGGCCAACCACAATTGGAATGAAATTTAGATTCAGATTTATATAATGGGGCGTTACATTGTTTACAATAATAGGTTCCTTTGCGAGTTTCATCAGTATATTCACCTGTATAAGGTGCATCAGTTCCTTTGTTTATAATAACGTATTCTTCTTGTTTAGTAAGTTTATTTAGTTCCATTTTTGGATTTTTAATTGTTGTTGTCTGATTTTTTGTTGTTGGATTATTTTGGCATTGGGTATTATAAACTCCAAATAAACAAATAATTGAGATATTAATTGTTTTTTTTAATAATGAATTTTGAAGCATGAGTTTAAAATTATTCATGGTTTATATTTTATATAAAATTAGACATTTGATTAATTTAAATAACTGTAATTTTAAATTTTAATTCTGTTTTTATGATTTTTTAAGTTTTACATTTACTTATAATTTCTAAACACTTAAATGCATTTATAGTTTAATAAAAGATAATTTATGTCTAAAAAAATACTTTGTATAGATTCTAATCACAATATACTGCATGAAACATTCCAAGAAGCAGGGTATCAATGTGATTTATTTTGGGATAAATCAACAGAAGAACTAATGAAAATTTTGCCAAATTATGATGGTCTTGTAATTAGGAGCAAATTTAAAATCACGAAAGATATTATTGATGCTTGTCCGAAATTAAAATGCATTGGAAGGGTTGGTGCAGGATTGGAAAATATTGATGTAAAATACGCCCAATCTAAAGGAATAAATTGTGTGCATGCTCCCGAAGGAAATAGAGATGCTGTTGCTGAACATGCTTTAGGAATGTTATTAATGTTACTCAATAATTTAAAAATTGCTGATGCTGAAGTGAGACAAGGCATTTGGAAAAGAGCCGAAAATAGAGGTTTTGAAATAAAAGACAAAACTGTTGGCATTATTGGTTATGGAAATATGGGTGCAGAATTTGCTAAACGATTACAAGGATTTGGTTGCAAAATATTAGTTTATGATAAATACAAACAAAATTTTGGAACTCATTTTGTAACAGAAACAAATCTAGAACACTTACAAAATGAAGCTGATATAATCAGTATTCATACACCATTAACAGATGAAACTAATTATTTTATCAATTATGATTTTATTGGAGCATTCAAAAAAAACATTTACATTATTAATACTGCTCGAGGCAAGTGTTTAAATGTTGCAGATTTAGTTTCTCACATCAAAACTGGTAAAGTTGTAGGTGCTTGTTTGGATGTTTTAGAATACGAAAGTACTTCGTTTGAAAACATGGATTTAAAAATGATGCCGGAACCTATGCAATATTTAATACATAGTGATAAAGTAATTTTAACACCACATATTGCCGGCTGGACACATGAATCAAATTACAAACTGGGGAAAATAATTGCAGAGAAAATGATTAAAGTTTTATCTTAATATTTCTAAAAACCATTATTAAATAAAAAAGCCATCCGTTAATTGCGGATGGCTTTTTAAAATTATTATTAATCAATTATTGTTCAATTCTAATTACAAGATATTTAGAGTTTGACCAAAAATCTTCAGCATTTAAAATTTCAATTTTTTCAATAGTTTTTTCACCAACTAATTTATATGAACTTGAAGGATGATTAGATAAAATTATTGCTTTTTTTGCGCCAATATTTATTGAACTTGTATTTGAAATATCAATTTTAGTAAAATAATCTTTATTGAAATCAGCTTTTAATTTAGTTGATTTTCCTAATCCAATAAATCCACCTTCTTTAGTTATAACCCCTTTTTCTTTCAATTCTTTTGAAGTACCAAAAGCATAATAGGCTGAATTTAATTTTTCAGTTTTTGATGAACTCTCAGCTTCAACATTTTCTAAATTCATTTGAATATTGCTTAATTCTATGTTTTTAGATTCTAATTCAGCTCTTAAAGTTGCAATCTCGCCGTCTTTTGCCTCAACTTGTGCCTCCAATGTTGCAATCATTTGTTCTAAACCAGCAATTTTAGATTTTGAATCTTTTAATTTTTTAGTTAAAGATCCGATACGGTTTTTGTTTTTTGCAAGCAAATCATAAATTGCTTGTATATCTTCTTTAATTGACTCTTCTTTGCTTTTTACATCACCACTTTGAGAATGTTTTGTTACAATTTTTTCTTTTTCTTTTATTGCAGTTAAGTTATCTTGAATCTCATTGAAAGAAGTTACAAATTCTTGTAAAGCTTTCTCTTTTTCAGATAATTGTCCATTTAATTCTCCGTTTACTCCTGATAAACTATCAGCTAATGGATTTGCGTCCTTTTCATCAGATCCGCCACATGATGTTGTAAATAAACTTGACGCAGATAAGATTACTGCTATTAATGCTAATTTTAAAGTTTTCATTTATTATATTTTAAGTTTGTAAATGTATTGATTAATACAATTATTTAATAAATGTAACCCTAAAATTCACATTTTTTAGCATAGTATTCAGTTTTTTGTCGTAAACATTAAACCACTCACTATCTTTACAGCAATAAGTATATTTTAAAATTAATGAGTAATCTGGTAAAATATTGTTTAGTAGTAAGCTTAGGCTGTATTTTAGTTTTTCATTTTGTTTTCATATTTATTTATGCCTCGCCATTTAAAACAACAAATTTAAAGTTAAGTGGATATAGCCAAAAATATGTTTATCCGTTATTTCATCAATCATGGAGCTTATTTGTTCCTGTTCCAACCAATAAAAATTATTTATTTGTAAAAACAAATAATAACTCAAAATGGGAATTATTTTTTCCAATTAATCTATCTTCTATGCCGCATTCAACAATCATTGGAGGCGATGCCACTTCATTATTATTTTCTAACTCAATAATTTATGAATTAAATATTTTGCCACAAAAATCAACTATTTTTAATTCGAAGCCAACAAATCAAGAATTTGAAATACTCAACCATGAGATTTGCAATTTTCTAAAAATGCATAAGTACATAAATAACGCTTCTAAACACGAAATACTCTTGCTATCAAATAGTTACAACGGTCAATTAATTTATAAATTCAATAATTTGCATTCGTTAAAATGAAATTAATTAATACCTATTTATTTGAAGTTAAGCATCAACCCATAGAAATCAAATGGTTTAAAAATGCGCTTTCACTTTTTATTTTGTATAAAGTATGCGTATATATTTATTTATTTCCTGAATTATTTTCTGAAAATAAATTCATTTATCTTTCAAATAAACACGTTAATTTTTTAACTGACTCTGCATTCTTTTTAAGTAATAATTATTCGCCATTACTTGGCATTTGCATGATTTCAATACTTGGTTTATTTTCACTATTAGAAATAGTTAATAAATCAAATTACATATTTCGTTTTTTACAATGGGTAATTATTTTAAACTTAAATAATTTTTTATACCCTACTCTAACTGGTGGTGACTTTCTTTTAAATCAATTAATGTTATTTAATATTTTTCTGACAAACAAAAATTTCAAAAGTTCAGTATTTAACGAATTATCCAACGTAATTCATAATTTAGCCTTAATTGGTATTAAAACGCAAATTTGTTTGGTCTACTTAATAGCAGCTTGGTTTAAATTATCTGATGTTAGCTGGCTTAACGGATCTGCAATTTATAATATATTTCAAATTCCAGAATACTCAAATACTATCTTTTACTCTTTACCAAAATGGTTTTGTACAATTTCTACATATATAGTTTTAGCTTATCAATTGAGTTTTTGTATCCTTGTTTGGATTAGACCATTAAAGAAATACATTTTGGCATTAGGCCTTTTCCAGCATTTAGTCATTGCATTTGGAATGGGTTTATTTAGCTTTGGCATTATTATGATTATATGTTATATTTTATTTTTAAATTACGATTACAAATCTCAAAAAGTCCTTGCGTAAAATTTTATTAATATCCGATACTCATAGTTTTTTAGAAGAAAAGCTATTTAAACACATTGATGAAGCCGACGAAATTTGGCATGCTGGCGATATTGGTAATATTGAGCTAACTGATAAATTAAAAAAATTAAAGCCGTTACAAGCAGTTTATGGCAATATTGACGGAACTGAAATTAGGAAAGAATTTAAAAAGAATTTGATTTTTAATTGTGAAAATGTAAAGGTTTATATAACACACATTTGTGGCCAACCGACTAATTATTTAAAAGAAGTAAAAGATATTTTAGAATTAGAAAAACCTAAAATTTTTATTTGTGGTCATTCTCATATTTTAAAAGTTATGTATCAAAACAAATACGAAGTTTTGCATTTAAACCCTGGAGCTTGTGGTAATCATGGTTTTCATCAAATAAAAACAGCTTTGCGTTTTGTAATTGATGATACCGAAATAAAAGATTTAGCTATAATTGAATTTGGAAATAGAGTTTAAACTTTCAAATATAAATGATATCCCAATTTTATAAATATTTTTCTCAAGTTTATTCAATAAAAAAAGCGGTTAATTATATTAACCG
>CAIYSA010000481.1 GCA_903928655.1 uncultured Bacteroidota bacterium | reverse complement strand
GTTAGTTCTTTCGAAGATGCAGTATTATGTTTAGAAAAAATAAGTAAAGGTTTTGTTAAAAATCCTATAAACAATAGGCTAAGTCTTGCATCGCGCATATTATTTTTTCTATCACCAAATATGCAAGCGTTTAATATGAATAATTCGATAGCAGCGCACTTTGGTTTACCATCACGTCCTCACGTTCATTACAGAGAATTTTTTGAATTGTTTGATAAGGGCTTAAAAACAAATCAAACATTGCTAAGCAAATACAAAATACCTAAACAACGCGATACATTAGATTACAAAACTTGGTATGAAATAAGTAAAACGAATTGGTGGAAACGTCGCGTTTTAGATTTTGCAGTTATTTTGAATGCTAATTTGGGAAATCCAATACATCCTTTGTTACGTGCAACATTAAATAAGAAAATTAAAGAAGAAGCATCAGATTAAACCAATTCTACAGCTTTACGTTTCATATCGTCGTTCACATCAATGTAGCACTGCGTAGTGCTAATGTTCTTATGCCCAACTAAACTAGCTAACAAACGCACACTTACACCTTTATTAGCTAATGTTGTTATAAATGTGCGACGTCCGCTGTGTGATGTAGCACCATTAACGCTTGCAGCACGATACAAATACATAAAGAACTGTGCAAGTGTGTTAGCAGTAAAGCCATCGTTCTTCTGTGTATAAAATAACTTATCTGCTAAGTTTTGGTATGGCTTTAGCTTAATGTAATACTGCAACTCTTTTCTTAGTTTTGCATTTACAAACACTGTGCGTGCTTCGTTGTTCTTTGTAACACTTGCATCTAGTCTTATTTCATCACGCACTTCATCATCTGCACCTAATACATCCATATATCTCAGTGTTGCTACTTCGCCTACACGCAAACCTGCATATAAAGTTACTAAAAACATAGCTCTGTTACGTGCAGCGTGCTTCTTTAACGCAATAAAATCTAAAATACGCTTAACTTCCACACTCGTTAGTGTTTTTGCTTGTTTTGACATTGTTTTTTCTCCTAAATATAACTTAACAATGCTTGCAGCGTATTTTCTTATATTATTTTCAGCAACCGTTTTTTTCCAAATTCCATTCATCTTTAATTCACTCCATAATTCAACGACTTAAGCAATCAAAATACAAAAATGTAACTTTTTATGTATTTCATTATATTTATGCATAGCGTATGCTTTGGTTTATGAAAATAATTTTTTTAATGCTTTTTATTTTACTTACGAATACTGTTTATGCTTTCAATAAAGACGAAGCATTAGCTTTTTGCAATAGCTATGCAAAAAGTGTAAAAACATTTCACTTACCGTTAAAAGGAGCTGATAGCTCAATTCTTTTTAAGACTGAAATACAATGTGATGCTTTGACTGCAAAACATTACAGACAATTGCCAAATAATTTGATAAATGATCTAGCAAGTAATAGTTTTAGAAGTCATAGCGTTGATTATTATTGCAATACATTGGCTTCTTCACGTAAATATGGAATGACATATTATGATATTTATTTTGATTTAAATATGAAGTATGTTGCGACAATAACAGTTTCATCAAAAGATTGTTTTTAATTTTAAGGAGAAAATAATGGCTAAAGATAAAAAAACTAACAAAGTTGTAATAACAATAATAGCTATTGTAATAGGGATATTAGTAGCTAAAGGCTTAGCTTCGATACTAGTTTAATTTTGTAACTATTTATTGCCCAAACATTTCTTTAGATAAATTTGGGCAATGATTTGTTGCTTGCTCCATTGCATCATAAAAAGTATCTTTAGATAATGATTTTATAT
>CAIYSA010000480.1 GCA_903928655.1 uncultured Bacteroidota bacterium | reverse complement strand
GGGCTGTGTTTGTTGTATTATCAAGTTTATTTTCAATTTATCAAGGTGTTATTGTAAGAAATGCCACCAACGAAATTTATAAAATTTTCGAAAATCATTCAATCGTTAATTCAAATGTATTTATAAAACATGGCATCATGCTTTTGGTTTTTGCTTTAATCAGTGGTTTCTTTTTATTTTTAATGCGTCAAACATTAATTGTAATGAGTCGTAACATTGAGTTTGACCAAAAAAATGAATTGTATTCGCACTTTCAATCGCTTGATTTTAATTTTTATAAAAAAAACAAAACTGGTGATTTAATGACACGCATCAGCGAAGATGTAGGTAAAGTACGCATGTTTACAGGCCCTGCAGTTATGTATTTAATCAATACGTTTGCCACCATTGTTATTGTTTTAGCGTTTATGCTCAAAATTAATTGGCAATTAACTTTATTGGTTTTTGCCCCACTCCCATTTCTTTCATTTATAATTTACAAAGTTTCTGATTTAATAAATAAACGCTCCAATATCGTACAACAAGAACTTTCAAAACTAACGTCTCACACACAAGAAACATTTTCTGCTATACGAGTAATTAAAGCATATAATAGAGAAAAATATTACCAAAAAGAACTCGAAAATTTAAATGAAAGCTATAAAAAACACAGTTTAAATTTAACCCTAGTTGAAGCATTTTTTCAACCAATATTAGTTTTAATGGTTGGTATTAGTGTAATAGCAACTGTTTGGCTTGGTTCAAAATTAGTAATTAGCAAAACCATTGAAGTTGGAAATGTAACCGAGTTCATTATTTATGTATACAAACTCACCTGGCCTTTTGCATCTTTAGGTTGGGTAACATCACTCATTCAAAGAGCTTCCGCCTCACAAGCGCGTATTAATGAGTTTTTAGATTATAAATCAGATGTCATAAATAAACCCATTGTTAATTCAAAAATTGAAGGCGATATCGAATTTAAAAATGTCAATTTTACTTATGATGATACTAAAATTGATGCCGTTAAAAACTTCAATCTCAAAATAAACAAAGGAGATATTATTGGTATTAAAGGACAAATTGGAACAGGAAAAACAACTTTGGTTAATTTATTAACCCGCATGTATGACGTAACTTCTGGTGATTTGTTAATTGAAGGCAAGCCAATAAAAGATTATGATTTATTTGAACTTCGAAAAAGCATTGCTTGTGTTCCACAAGATGTATTTTTATTTTCAGACACCATAAAAAACAACATCGCATTTTCAACAAACCATACATTTACTGAACAAGAAATTATAGAAGCATCAAAAGCAGCTGGTGTTTATGATAATATAATGGCTTTTCCTGAAGGTTTTGATACTATTGTTGGTGAACGAGGAATAACCTTATCTGGTGGGCAAAAACAACGAATTTCTATTGCAAGAGCTATCATTTCTAAACCACAAATTTTAATTTTTGACGATTGTTTATCGGCCGTAGATGTAGAAACAGAAGATTTAATCTTAAATAATCTGAAAGAAATAATGCAAGACAAAACATGTATTATTATTTCACACCGTGATTCAGCATTGCGAAATGCAAATAAAATTTTAGAAATGTATTGAGGTAGATTAAATTAATAAGCTCGTTTATTTTCAATACCTTAGCCAAATGAATAATCGATCAACCCTATTAAAAAGTATTCGTCCAAAAATAGAAGTAGATAATACAAAATCAACTGAATTAGAAATATTTCAAAGTGTAAGTCTTCGCCCAATTCTTAAATTACAAAATGAAATTATTTTTGCATTGATTAATAATTTTTTAGCTGAACACAAAGTTGTTGTTAAAAACTTAACCGACAATAAAAAAATTGAGCGTATTCATGATATTTTTAAAAATAACATTCAGCAAAAACAATTATTATTTGGTGTTGTAATAGGCCATTTTACACACGAAGAGATTCTTTTCTATAATCAAAATAAGAAAGAAGTTACCAAACGTATTATAACTATGCTTTTAGAACGCGTTTGTTCTCAGCTTGATAATCTTCACTTTTAGAGAAATTATTTAGAGCCAACTAATTTTTTGGCTTCATTAATATCCATTCGAATATCGTTTTTAAAAGCGACAATAAAACAATCTTTATAACCTAATTCTTTTAGTTTAGTTTGTTGTTTTGTAGCGTCATCAAAGCTTTTATAGTTACCTGAAGTATATTTATAAACTGCTCCCATTTTGTAAAACCAAACATCATTAACATTCGTATATTTTAATTTACTATCAATTTCTTTATCATGGCTAGCAAATTGAACTTTAAACAAAACTTTAGAATTAGAAGGATTTGAGACAAGTCCTTTATCCGGCTCCACATTTTCTTTAACTTGATTGATTGAATTCTGTTTGGTAATAATAGAATCAACGCTTACAATTCTTGCTAAAGGATATTTATCTTCGTTTACTTTTAAATTTATGGCTTGGTTATAAAAAGATTTAGCATCGGTATAATTATTTCTTCTATAATTCAAATCTGCTAAAACAATTAATTGATTATATTTTCTTAGTTGAAATTCTTTATCAGCATTATTAATTTGAATAGCATTAGCTGTGGCAATAGAATCAGCTTTGTTATAAGCTGCTGCAATAGCTTTAGCTATTAATTCCTTCTCCTTTTTTAATGCAGTATCATTATTTTCAACAGGTTTTATATCGACTTTAGTTTTTTCAATTTCTTCTTCCTCAACCTCAACTGAACTCGTATCTTTATAATTAATATGAACTTCTTTCTCTAAAGGTTTTTGATTTTCCAAATCATCATTGTAGGTTAATTTTGTTCCTTCAACTTCATTTTTATATTTTCTAAAGGCTCTAAATAAACAAGCAGCCATGTAATCTTGTCCTTTTTCAGAACCTAAAAATTTTTCCTCTTGGGGGTTTGTTAAATAACCTATTTCAGTTAAAACACTTGGCATTGCTGTTCGCCATAAAACCCAAATACTTTGACGATGAACACCTTTATCAACTCTACTTGCTTTTTTTGAATATTCTTCTTGAATTTTCATTGCTAAACCTGCACTTTGAATCACATAAGCAGATGTATAATTGCTCATTATAATATAACTTTCCTCACTATCCGGATCAAAACCTTGGTATTTTGATTCGTAATTATCTTCTAATAAAATTACAGAGTTTTCACGTTGCGCTACTTTCATTTTACCCTCTTCATTCTTTAATCCCATCACGTATGTTTCCGAGCCATAAGGAATTGGATTTGTAGTTTCAACAACCACGTACTTACCTTTCTTGTTTTTATAGGTTTTAGGGTGCATTTTACCCGTTTTTTTATCCTTAATCATCACTGGTTTACCGGCAGCATTGCAATGAATAGAAATAAATAAATCGGCATTATTTTCATTTGCAATTTTTGCTCTATCTTCTAAATCAACAAAAATATCGGTTTTTCGAGTAAAAATAACCTTCACATCTTTAATGTTATCTTCAATATATTTACCTAATTTTAAGGCTACTGCAAGGGCTACAGCCTTTTCATTATGAATATGGCCACTACAACCAGGATCTTTTCCGCCGTGTCCAGGATCTATAACAATAATCTTAACTTTTCGTTTTGGGTCTTGTTTCTGAATAATAAAAGCGCTAAAAAAAAGGACTAAAAAAAAAGAACCTAAAAATAAATTATATTTTTTTAGCATTGAATATTTAAATATTATATACATTTATTGATGATATTGTTAGCTTTACAGATTAGTAAATTTAAACCCTAGTTTGTATTAATTCTTTAAAACGTATATTTTTTTTACTCTTTACAGTGTTCATAACTGTTTCTAATTCCTTTGCTCAAAAAGGTGATATTAATTCGGCAGTTATAATAAATTCATCACCAAAAAAAGTTTCTGACACAACTCAAACAGCTTTTACGAAAAACACATCCATAACGTTACCAAAAGATTCTTTAAAAAAAGTTATTATTGATACTTTAGACGATGGAGGCAAACCACTTGAGCATCAGATTATTTATAATGCACGAGATTCAATAAGATACGAAACTGATGGCCAAAAAATATTTTTATTTGGAGATGGTTATGTGAAGTATGAAGAAATGGAATTAAAAGCTGAGTTTTTTGAAATCGATAATTCTAAAAACACAATTACCGCCTTCGGAAAAAAAGATAGTTTAGGTGTTGAAATCGGAAATCCAGTTTTTAACGATGGAGAAAAAGAACTTATAAGTCGTAAAATAATTTATAATTTAAAAACTAAAAAAGGTAAACTTTATGATATTATTACAAAAGAAGGTGATTTAATTTTAAAAGGAAAAGAGGTAAAAAAAGATAGCAATAATGTTACTTATTTTAGCAAACTAAGTTGCATTCCTTGTAAGTTTGAAGATTCGCGAACAATGTTTAAAACTAATAAAGCGAAAATAATTCCTGATGATAAAATAGTTACTGGACCTTTATACTTAGAAATTGGTGGCGTACCTACTCCATTAGGTTTACCATTTGGCTATATTCCAAATACAAAAAAAAGACATTCAGGTATTTTAATACCATTTTATGGAAACAGTGCTAACCTTGGTTTCTATTTAAAAGATGGTGGTTTTTATTGGGGAATAAATGATAAAACCGATATGACAATTCGTGGCGATATATATAGTTATGGAAGTTGGGGATTAAGAACTACAAATAATTATGATGTCAATTATAAATATAACGGTTCGTTAATTTTAGGTTTTTCTGAATTTAAATCTGGTGAAAAAGAAATTCCAGGAAATTATACCAAACAAAAAGATATTTCAATTAATTGGAAACATTTTCAAGATCAAAAAAGAAATCCAAATACTCGTTTTAGTAGTGATGTTAATATTAGAACTTCTAAATACAACACCTTAAATGCATTAAATACTGGACAATATTTAACCAATACATTTCAATCTAATATAAATTTCACGCGTTCTTTTAAATCATCATCCTTGAGTTTAAATGCAAGGCATAATCAAAATACAACAACTCGGCAAATGGATATTTCATTTCCGGAATTAACTTTTAATGTCAATCGTTTTTACCCTTTTAAAAATGAAAATAGAATTAAACAAACTCCTTTAGATAAAGTTGGGATTAGTTATTTATTTGAAGCCCGCAATACATTGTCAGGAAAGGATTCAACTATTTTTAAGGGTAAAGTGGGTGATAGTTTAAAATATGGAGCAAGGCATACTCTACCAATTTCAACCAATGTAACTTTATTTAAATATTTCACACTTACTCCCTCAGTAAACTTAAGTGCTGTGATGTACACAAAGTCAACTGAAAAAGAGTTTAATTATAGCACTAACAGTATTATTAACACTAATAAAAAAGAATTTAAAACTGGCTATGATGCTAATTTCAATACTTCTTTTACAACCAAATTATTTATGGATTATCTTTTTAAATCTAAAGCAATTAAACAAGTAAGGCATTTATTGATACCTACAATTAATTATACTTATAGACCAGATTTTGGAGAGAAACAATATGGTTTTTGGAAAGATATAATGACTGATACCACAACAAAAAAGCTTACAAAATATTCTATTTTTGAAAAAAATTTATTTAGTGGTCCTGCTCAAGGGAAACAAAACAGTTTAGGTATAAACTTAAATAATAACCTTGAAGCAAAAGTAAGAAAGAAAACAGACAGTGGTGCGGTTTATAATAAAATAATGATTTTACAAAACCTAAGCTTTGGAGGAAATTACAACTTTGCTGCCGACAGTTTTAAAATGAGTTTAATAACTGTAACAGGACGTACAAAAATTTGGAAGTTTTTTGATTTGATTTTTAATTCAAATTTTGATCCTTACCATTATGATTTTACAACCAATTACAGAACAAAAAATTTCACCTTGGATGAAAATGGAAAATTAGCTCGATTTACAACAGGAAATATTGTATTAAACGCAAGCTTTAGTTCAACATCTATAAAATCAACCATAAAAAAAACTGATTTAACAAATGGTGCTGAGCAAGGCGCTGTAAAAACAAACACATTACAATCACAACAACAATTGCCTTGGAATTTAAATGTTTATTATAATATTGCTTTTGATAAACAAAAGACTACTGTTGCACAAAAAATACAAACACTGAATTTTAGTGGTGATATTAATGTAACTAAATATTGGAAAATTGGATTAACAAGCGGATATGATTTTACAAATAAAAATTTAAGCTACACAAGTTTAAATATTTATAGAGATTTACATTGTTGGGAAGCGCGTATTGATTGGGTTCCTTTTGGATTTAGAAAAAGTTATAGCTTAACAATAAATTTAAAAACTAGTATGATGAGTGACATAAAAATTCCACGTCAGCGCCAATGGTATGATAATTTTTAGAAATAAAAGTTACAAATAAAGAGTTACCAACATTTTGCAACACTTCACTAATAATTAAGTTGCTTTTTTTATTTTTACGTAAAATTTAAAATATGTTCAGAAAAATTTCAAACAATATCTTAGAAACTATTGGAAACACTCCATTAGTACGGATTAACAACATTACAAAAGATTTACCTTGTACTGTTTTAGCAAAAGTTGAAACTACAAATCCAGGGAATTCTATTAAAGATAGAATGGCTTTAAAAATGATTGAAGATGCTGAAAAGAATGGCAGTTTAAAACCTGGTGGAACAATCATTGAAGGTACAAGCGGAAACACAGGAATGGGTTTAGCAATTGCAGCAATTATAAAAGGATATAAATGTATTTTCACAACTACTGACAAACAAAGTAAAGAAAAAGTAGACGCTTTACGTGCTTTTGGCGCTGAAGTGGTTGTTTGCCCTACCGATGTTGAACCAGAAGATCCTAGGTCATATTATTCTGTTTCATCACGTTTAGTAAAGGAAGTTCCTAACTCTTGGAAACCAAATCAATATGATAATAAATCTAATTCTGTTGCTCATTACGAGCAAACTGGTCCCGAAATTTGGGAACAAACAGAAGGAAAAATTACGCATTTAGTTGTAGGCGTTGGAACTGGTGGAACTATAAGTGGGACTGGAAGGTATTTAAAAGAAAAAAATCCAAACATTAAGATTTTAGGAATTGATACATATGGTTCAATTTTCAAAAAATTGAAAGAAACTGGTATCATTGATAAAAATGAAATTCACCCATATATTACTGAAGGAATTGGAGAAGATTTTTTACCTGAAAATGTAGATATTGATTTAATTGACCATTTCGAAAAAGTAACTGACCGAGATGCTGCAATAATGACTCGTCGTATTCCTCGTGAAGAAGGTATTTTTGCAGGAAACAGTGCTGGTTCAGCTATGTCTGGTTTATTACAAATGAAAGACATGTTTAAGGCTGGAGACGTGGTTGTTGTTATTTTTCATGATCATGGAACGCGCTATTTAGGAAAAATGTTCAATGATGATTGGATGAGAGATAGAGGGTTTCTTGAAATTAAAAAACCAAAAGCAATAGATTTAATTACAGGACATAAAAATCAAAAATTATTAACGATTGATGCTTCTGCTAGTATTAATGAGGCTTTATCTTTAATGAATAAATTTGGAATTTCTCAAATACCAGTTAAAAGAGGGAATAACTTTGTTGGTTCTTTGAACGATAGTGTATTATTTTCAAAATTATTTGAAGATAATAATCTAAAAACTAAAAGTGTTGAAGACCTTATGGAAGCACCATTTCCAATGGTAAGTCCGCAAGCACCAATGGAAGATATTTCAAAGTTGATTACAAAGGAAAATAATGCAGTATTGATGACAGATTTAGCAGGTAATATTCATATTATTACAAAGCACGATTTGATACAAGGTATTTCTCAAATATGTAATTAACCTTTTATCATCTTTTTTGGCAAGATTACAAAAATTAACAATTTAATATACTTAATTGTACTAACTTGTAT